>CALDHQ010000581.1 GCA_937894055.1 uncultured Polymorphobacter sp. | reverse complement strand
ACGAGATACATTGGCGTGACTGGAGTTCAGACGTGTGCTCTTCCGATCTCGCCGGAGGCCCTTGAGCCCGCCGCTACTTCTTGCGGAACGCGTCCATCGTCACGACGTTCGAGCCGGGTTCGCCCTGCACGATCGGCGGTGCCGGTTCGGGTTCGGGGGCGACTTCGCCTTCCTTCATCGGGAACTGCAGCGTGAAATCGACCGCGGGGTCGACGAAGCCGGTCACCGCATCGAACGGAATCGACAGCTTCGCCGGCACCTGGTTGAAGCTCAGCCCGATTTCGAAATGCTTGTCGTCGATCTTCAGGTCCCAATAGCGGTGCTGGATGACGATGGTCATTTCTTCGGGATAGCGCTCGAGCAGGTGCTTGGGCATCTCGACACCCGGATAGCGGGTGCGGAAAGCGATGTAGAAATGGTGGTTGCCGGGCAGTCCGCCTTCGGCATCGATGCGCTCGAGCACGCGCTGGACGACCGAACGCAGCGCGTCCTGCACGATCTCGTCGTACGGTATCAGGCTGTCGACGGGCGTATCGGTCACGATGTGCGACTCCGGTGAGCTCAAGCGCCCTAGGTGACGTGATGCGGGGCCGCGGTCAAGCTTGTAGAGTTTGACGGCACTTCAAACAGAAGTGTGTCATTCCCGCGCAGGCGGGAATCCATGTCCGGCGCTGCGTTTGTCGTGGATTCCCGCCTGCGCGGGAATGACATCGGGCTTGAAGATAAAGTGGGGAGCTTCTGTTGCCCGGTGCTCCCCGTACCGCTGGTTTCCACTTCTGTTGCCCGGCGTGGTCCCTACCGCGCTTTCGGCCAGTGTAACTTAGTCCGTGAGGACCGGGTTACGCTGCGATTGCGAATGCCTCGTTGTCGTTGGCATTTATGGTGTTTTGAACAGTTTAACGGCGTTTTCAGGCCGGGCAAAAGCTCTCGTCTTTCAACACACGTCGATCCTAGTTCGACCCCAAACCTTCCGGAACAACCAGAAATAATGGTGGAGTCGCCGGGTACCGCCCCCGGGTCCGCTGTGCCTATTTCACGACGCCGTTTATCGCCATAGCAATCCCGAAGGACTGCACGGTCAATATAGGCGCATGGGTGCCGGTTTGAAAGGGATGCTTTGGAATGACCGCCGCAGCGGTCGCGGATCAGCCGCCGTTGGCGGCGAGCGCGGCGCGGGCAGCAGCGGCCGGCGTCACCGGCTGGACGCGCGCGGCAGCACCGCGGCGCGGCAGCAGCACCGGCAATGCGGCGGGGGCCGGTTCGAGCACCGAGCGATAATGTTCGAGCATCGCGCCGTTGATTTCGTCCCAGTCGTAGCGCGAGCTGGCGGCGAGCCCGCTGCCACCGGCGGCAACGCGCGCCAGCGGATCGGCGATATAGCCGGCGAGCGCATCGGCAAAGCCGGTGATCGAGCCCGGTGCGATCAGGCGCCCGCTGACGCCGTCATTGACCAGCGAGCTGCTGCCCGTCGAGATTGCGGCGACCACGGGCAGGCCGCTCGCCATCGCTTCGAGCGTGACGTTGCCAAAAGTTTCGGTGGTCGACGGGTTGAACAGCATGTCCATCGACGCATAGGCGCGCGCCAGCGCCTCGCCCTCGAGGTGGCCGGTCAAGATAGCGCCCGGGATATGTTCGGTCAGCCAGTCGCGCGCCGGGCCTTCGCCGACCATGACGACGCGGTGCTGGACGCCGCGGCGTTCAAGTTCGGCGACGGTGTCGGCAACGACGTCGAGGCCCTTTTCATGCACCAAGCGGCCGACGAAGCCGACGACGACTTCATGATCGGCGATGCCGAGCGCGCGGCGCCAGTCGGTGTCGCGGCGCGACGGCTTGTAGAGGTTACGGTCGACGCCGCGGCTCCAGATCCGGACATGCTCGTTCATGCGCTGCGCGCGCAGCAGGTCGGCCATGCTTTCGGACGGCGCGTAGATGCCGGCGAGGTCGCTGTAGAAGCTGCGCAGCATGTTTTCGCCGACGCGCGTCAGCCAGCCGATGCCATAGTAGCGGAAATAGGTTTCAAAGCGCGTGTGCACCGAGGCGACAATCGGCACGCCGAGCGACTTGGCGAACTTCTTGGCGCGGTGGCCGAGCAGGTCGGGGGCCGACAGATGCACCAGATCCGGCGCAAATTCGCGCAGGTCACGCTTCAATGCCGGCGTCAGGCCGAGCCCGACGAGATATTCGCCACGGCCGGGCATGCGAATCGACGGCACCGACACCAGGGTGCCGCTGTGGACGAACGCCGGCGTGTCGCTGGTCGGGGAGTAGACGCGGACGGTGACGCCCTTGCGTTCAAGATACGCCACAAGGCGGTTGAGCGCCTGGTTGGCGCCATCCTTGACGTAGTTGTAGTTGCCCGAAATCAGCGCAACGCGCAGGCCCTGCCCCGGCGTGGACAACGGGGTGACAGGACGCGCGAACTGGGGGTGGCTCAGCTCCATGCTGCCCATCTACGCGCCGATAATGGCGACGATAGGGCATGAAAACGACAGGCCGGCGACAGGTCGCCGCTTTCGCACGTTTTGGCGCTGAATTATTGTAATTGAGTAGCAATAGCGGTGTAAACTTCGCGCAAAACCCCCAGACCCGTAAAGACTGACCAGATTCGCCGCGTAACTGCCTGATGTGCAACAAAAAGGGCGCGCGCCGGATTTCCGGCGCGCGCCCCTTTTTGCTTCGAACCGAGGCTTAGGCTTCGGTTGCGGTCGCTACCGGGCTGACCAGCGCTTCGGGCGCGGCCACGACATCGACCTTGGCAGCCTGGCTGGCGCGCAGTGCGGCATCGCGGCTGGTCGCCGTGACGCGCATCCGCGCCATCGCCGCGCCGGTACCGGCGGGGATGAGGCGACCGACGATGACGTTCTCCTTGAGACCCGTCAGCGTATCGATCTTGCCCTGCACCGCAGCTTCGGTCAGCACCCGCGTCGTTTCCTGGAACGATGCGGCCGAGATGAAGCTGCGAGTCTGCAAGCTGGCCTTGGTGATGCCGAGCAGGATCGGCTTGCCTTCGGCGGGCTGGCCGCCTTCGGCAATCGCCTTGGCATTGGTCTCGTCCATTTCCTCGCGGTCGACCTGTTCGCCGACGAGCAAGGTGGTGTCGCCCGACGCGGTGATCTCGACCTTCTGCAGCATCTGGCGAACGATCACCTCGATGTGCTTGTCGTTGATCTTCACGCCCTGCAGACGATAGACTTCCTGCACTTCCGAGCACAGATACTCAGCGAGCGGCTCGATGCCGAGCACGTCGAGAATGTCATGCGGGTTCGGGTTGCCGTCGATCAGATAATCGCCGCGACGAACGTAATCGCCTTCCTGCACCGAAACATGCTTGCCCTTGGGCACCATGTATTCGGCGACTTCGCCTTCGCCTTCGGGGCGAATGTTGATGCGGCGCTTGGTCTTGTAGTCCTTGCCGAATTCAACGCGACCGTTGATGCGCGCGATGATCGCATTATCCTTGGGGATGCGGGCTTCGAACAGCTCGGCAACACGCGGCAGACCGCCGGTGATGTCGCGCGTCTTGGCAGCTTCCTTCGGGATGCGGGCGACGACGTCGCCGGCGAAGACTTCCTGACCGTCATTGACCGACAGAATGGCATCGACCGCGAGCAGGTAACGCGCCGCTTCGCCGCTGTCGGCGTCGAGCAGCGTGATACGCGGCTTGAGGTCGTCCTTCTTGTTGATCGAACGCCAGTCCTGCACGACCTTGTTGGCGATGCCGGTGGCTTCGTCGACGTTCTCGGACATCGAGACGCCTTCGATCAGGTCCTGATACTTCACCTTGCCCGACTTTTCGGTGATGACCGGCAGGGTGTACGGATCCCAATCGGCCAGACGGTCGCCCTTCGAAACGATCGCACCGTCGCCGTGCATGACGGTGGCGCCATACGGGATGCGGTGGATCGAACGTTCGCGACCGTCGCTGTCCATCAGCACCAGTTCACCGTTGCGCGCCATCGAGATGTTGCGGCCACGGCTGTCGGCGATGGTGTTGAGGTTGCGGAACACCAGCGTACCATCGACCGGTGCATCGAGCGTCGATTGCTCGCTGACCTGCGCCGCGCCACCGATGTGGAACGTACGCATCGTCAGCTGCGTGCCGGGTTCACCGATCGACTGTGCCGCGATGACGCCGACGGCTTCACCGGCGTTGACCGGGGTACCGCGGGCAAGGTCGCGACCGTAGCAGGTGGCGCAGACGCCAGCCTTGGTTTCGCAGAGCAGCGGCGAGCGGATCTTGACTTCGGGCACCGCCGCCTTTTCGATGCGCGACACGTCGCTTTCGCTGAGCAGCAGGCCGGCGGGTGCGAGCACTTCACCGGTCTTGGCATCAACGACATCGTTGAGCACGGTACGGCCGAGGATGCGTTCACCAAGCGAAACGATGGTGCTGCCGCCTTCGACGATGGCCTTCATCATCATGCCGCGCGAGGTGCCGCAATCGTCTTCGATGACGACGCAGTCCTGCGACACGTCGACCAGACGCCGCGTCAGATAGCCCGAGTTGGCGGTCTTGAGCGCGGTGTCGGCGAGACCCTTGCGGGCGCCGTGGGTCGAGTTGAAGTATTCAAGGACGGTCAGGCCTTCCTTGAAGTTCGAGATGATCGGCGTTTCGATGATCTCGCCCGACGGCTTGGCCATCAGGCCGCGCATGCCGGCAAGCTGCTTCATCTGCGCCTGCGAACCACGGGCGCCCGAATGCGCCATCATGTAGACCGAGTTGATGCTCTTCTGGACGCCGGTGACCGGATCGATCGGCTGCGCCTTGATGGCTTCCATCATGCGGTCGGCAACGAGATCGCCGCAACGCGCCCAGGCGTCGACGACCTTGTTGTACTTTTCGCCCTGCGTGATCAGGCCGTCCTGGTACTGCTGTTCGAAGTCCTTGACCGAGGCCTTGGTGTCATTGACCAGCGCTTCCTTGGCGGCGGGGATGACCATGTCGTCCTTGCCGAAGCTGATGCCGGCCTGGAACGCGTGGCGGAAGCCGAGCGTCATGATGGCGTCGGCGAACAGCACCGTGTCCTTCTGGCCGCAGTGGCGATAGACGACGTCGATAACGTCGCCGATCTCCTTCTTGGTCTTCTTGGCGTTCTTATCCATGATCTGGAGTCCAGCCTCCTTGGTGACGACCAGCGAATTTGGCGGGACGCTGTGCATGAGGGTGACGTTCGCGCCAATGGTGCTGCCTTCTCCGAGGACGGCCTCGCCGCCGAGAATGGTGGAGTTCGGATAAATGGTGACGTTAGCTTTTTTGACGATTCGTCGTTGAGCCGAAATCCAGATAAGACCGAACATGATGAGCACCGCGCGCCCTGGCTCAGGGACGACGATAGCGACGGTGCCGAGCGTGTAGAGGTTGCTGGTGTTCAAGCTGGCTCCGCTGGGAAGATTCAAATCGGAATAGTCCACACTGAAACTACCAGAGCTTCCCGTGAGACCGGCCCAATCGAAGAGCTTAAACACATCGCCATCCGCCCATCCAGTGAGGTTGTTAGGATTCGTGAGCTTCAGAGTGGCTCCAGAGATGATGCTCAGCGTGCCGAAGAGTTTGAGTTGATCAGATGCACTGGCATTGGCGGAGTTGTCACCAACTCCGGCACCCGTAAACAGATCGAGATGAAGAATACTCGTTGCGCCAAAGCTGGTGCTACCGATGCCAGAGGTCGTGAGATCGAGATTGGCCACTGCAATGGCTCCTGGATCTCCGACAACAAGCCCGCCATTGATGGTGATCGTATTGTCCGCGCCAGCATTGATGAAGCCCGTGCCAGCAAGCGTGCTGCTCGAATCAATGGTGACATTGCCCGTGCCCGTAGCTGAACTGGTAGCCAGCGTGTTAGAGGCGATGAGCGTGCTGTTGTTCTGAACGACGGTGGGGCTGACGTAGCTGTTATTGTTGTGCGTGAAGCGCACAGTGGCGTTATCGATGGTGAGCGGGCTAGTGGTCGTAGCGCCTGTGATGCGTCCACTGATATTAAAACTGCCGCCGGAATAAGTAATCGGTCGTGCTCCACGAGCCTGTGCAGCTGAAAGTGTGAGGATGGAGCCACCAGTGTTTGAGATTGTTGCTCCACCTGTTCCATTGACGGTGATCCCACGAGCCAGTGTAGCATTCGTAGTGCCTGTGTATT
>CALDHQ010000580.1 GCA_937894055.1 uncultured Polymorphobacter sp. | reverse complement strand
GCGCACATCGCCCGTTCCTTGACTTCGCCGCGGCCCCCGACGCCAGGCGCGATGCCGCCGGTCATCCCGCCGCGCATCAAGTCCCCGACGCTCTCCGGGTCCTTGCCCGTCTTTATCTTCTGGTAGACCGCGTTCAGCGTTCCGTAGACGATCGGCAGCGCGATGACATAGGCCGCCTTCGGAGAGTAATGTTCAGACTTGGGCGAGATGCTGGTCGGCCGCCGCGCCAGATCTTTCATACCGCCGCCAATCTCCTGGATGGTGCCGAACGTCCACGAGTAGGAGCGCAGCGACAACTGCAGCGCCTGCTTGAGCGTCTTGTTCCAGAAGATGTTGTCCTGCACCGTCTCGCCGAAACGGTTGTCTATCGAGTCCCAAATCTTGCGCGCGGCCTTCAACTGCTCCGGCCGCGTCGCATTCGGGTTGGCCTCCATCCACGAGGCCATGTTGTCGTAGAAGGCACCGTTCTTCAGCTTCGGGATCGTGTACTCGAACAGCGGCTTCGCGAACGTCTGCAGAATGCGGCCGACCTGGCGGAACGGGTACAGTGCGGCCGTCTTCACCGGCTCGGCGGCGAACTCACGCCCCAGCGCCTTGGCCTCCATCAGCGCGGTGCCGTGCTTGAAGCTGTCCCAGTAGGAGCCGCCGGCGGAGTACTCATACTCCGGCGCATGCTTCATCCCCTTGGCACGGCCACCGGCCTCGGTGAGCAGGTCCGTGATCTCGCGCATCAGCGGGGTGCCTTGCGCTTTGCCGAGGTAGACGTGTTCGAGCGTTCGCCCGCGCACGACGTTGGTAACAGGCGTGAAGGGCGTGAGCACCGCGGACTTCACCGCGCTGATAGGCTTGCCACTGGCCAGTTCGCCGATCGCCTTGGCCACCCCGTTGACCAGCGCTTCCTGCGCCATCGTGGACATGTGGAAGCCGGAGATGCCGAGCTCAAGCGCGGTCACCGCGTTGGATGACTTACGCGCTGCGTCATAGACCGCACCCAGATCTTCAGACCAAGCATGAATGCCGCGGTCGACGAAGTTGTTGTAGACGCGCGCCCAGTCTTCTGGCGCATAGACGGGGCCGCCGGCCTTACGCGTGTTGACCTCGACCCAGCCGGGTGGCTGCTCGCCTGGAGTGTAGTGCTTGAGGGTGCCTTCCTTCAGACCCTTGTCCAACACCTGTTTGGTCGCGATGAATCGGTCCATCGCCTGAACGTAGCGCATGGTGACTTCGAGCGGGTTGAGGCTGACCGGCTCAAGCCCGCGCGCGATGCCCTCGGCCACCGTTGGCACCGAGCGCTCTTTCAGGAAGCGACCGGAGCCTTCCTTAGCGGGGCCGCCGGAGAAGGTGCGAGCCGCCGCGTCGGGGTCCTTCCACAAATGGGTGTAGTAGTCCTGAACAAACTGCGCCTTCTCGGCGCTGTCCAGCTTCTCGATCTTGGCGCGCCGCAGGTCCATCGACTGTTTGACAGCGTCAGCCACGGGCATGAGATCGGCGCGCAGCGGCGCGGTGCCTTCCTTCGACCGGGTCTCGATGTAGTCGATCAGCCGCAACTTCTCGTTATCGTCAAGGCGGGAGATCTTCTGGCTCTCGGCGTCGAGCACGGCGCGCGTGGTCTCAGTGTCACGCGCGGCACGGCCACCGGCCTGCCGGATGTCGGCCGCCGCGGACTGCGCCATCGCGCTGACTTCGTCGGGGTTGAGAATGTTCTGGACGACGCGCGCGGCCTTGCGGGCGCCGGTCAGTTGCTCCGGCGACGGTTCAGGGTGAGCGAGAGGGTCAGGCCCGCTTACTGATTCGGGCGTCTTTTCTAAAATATCTTTAGCTTTGAAGTTAACTTCGGGTCCCGGGGTGTGCTCCGTAAAAGTCCCCACTGCCTGATAATCATCCGGACTGGGCATGTAATCCGGATGCGTTGGGTCGGCCATAGGGTCATACTTGCCCCCTTTTCCCGCCATCAAATCATTGACTTCGTCTTCGGGGCGCTTGGCGTTTTCGGTCGAGAAGGCAAATAGCGTCAGCACTTCGATGCCGAGCGTCGGCGCGCCCTCGACGGTGCGCCGCACTGCCTCGATGCCCTGGCGGTGACCGGCAACGCGCGGCAAGCGGCGCGCCTTGGCCCAGCGGCCGTTGCCATCCATGATGATCGCGACGTGGCGCGGCACGGCCCCGCCGCCCGATGCGGTTGCGGCAAGGGGTGCCGCACTGGGCACCGGCACGATGCGCGGGCGCAGGCTCACTTGCCGAGGATTTCCTTTTCCTTCGCCGCTGCCGCAACGTCGATGTCGGCGACGGCCTTGTCGGTCAGCTTCTGGACTTCGCCTTCGTGGCGCTTCTGGTCGTCCTGGTTGATCTGGCCCTTCTTCTCGGCGGTCTTGAGCGTTTCCATGCCGTCGCGGCGGACGTTGCGCACCGCGATGCGGGCCTTTTCGGCGTACTGGTTCGCCAGCTTGGCGAGTTCCTTGCGGCGTTCCTCGGTCAGGTCGGGAATCGGCAGCCGCAGCGTCGTGCCGTCGGTAATCGGGTTAAGCCCGAGGCCCGCCGAACGGATGGCCTTTTCGACCATCTGGACGTTCGACTTGTCCCAGACTTGCACCGACAGCATGCGCGGCTCGGGCGCCGTCACTGTCGCCACCTGAACCAGCGGCATGTGCGCGCCGTAAACTTCGACCGTCACCGGATCGAGCAGCGACACCGTGGCGCGCCCGGTGCGCAGCCCGACAAGGTCGCTCTTGAAGGCTTCAAGCGCGCCGTGCATGCGACGGTCGATATCGGCCTTGAAGCCGGCGGGATCAAAATCAGCCATGTCTATTTCCCGGATTTGCCAGTTGTCTTGCCTGACGCCTTGGTCGGTGCTTTTGCGGCCTTGCCACCAACGGTGGTCGAGACGCCCTGCCCCTTGAGCACCTTGGCGAGGTTGCCCTGTTCGCGGATGTTGAACACCACGATCGGAATGCCGTTGTCGCGGCACAGCGCCACGGCGCTGGCATCCATGACTTTAAGATCGTCGCTCAGCACCTTCGAAAAGCTCAGGCTTTCGTAGCGCTTGGCGGTCGCGACCTGCTTGGGGTCGGCATCATAGACACCGTCGACGCTGGTGCCCTTGAACAGCGCGTCGCAGCCCATTTCGGCAGCGCGCAACGCGGCGGCGGTATCGGTGGTGAAGAACGGGTTGCCGGTGCCGGCGGCGAAAATCACCACGCGGCCCTTGCTCATATGACGTTCGGCGCGGCGGCGGATATAGGGCTCGCACACCGTCGCCATCGGGATCGCCGACTGGACGCGGGTATCGACGCCGGCGCGTTCGAGCGCGTTCTGCACGGCCAGCGCGTTCATCACTGTCGCGAGCATGCCCATGTAATCGGCGCTGGCGCGGTCGAAGCCCTTGGCGGCTGCCGCCAGCCCGCGAAAGATGTTGCCGCCACCGACAACAAGGCACAGCTCGAAGCCGGCGTCGCGGGCGCGTTTGACTTCACCGGCAATGCGGTCGGTTTCGGCGGTGTCGATGCCGAACTGGCCCGAGCCCATTAGGGCCTCGCCAGACAATTTCAGCAGGATGCGCTTATACGCCGGTCGCGCCATGATGTTCGACACCCTTCCCGCTCATTCGCCAATCCGGAACTTTGCCCGGTCATTCCCGTCACCATAGCCAGCCCCTCCCCGGCTGCCAAGCGGAAGCCGGGGAGAAGTTGCAGGTCAGGCGCCGGCAGCAGCCGCGACTTCAGCCGCGAAGTCGCTGGCTTCGCGCTCGATGCCTTCACCGAGCTGGAAGCGTTCGAACGCCTTGAGCGTGATCGGCGTGCCGGCGGCCTTGGCGGCAGCGGCAACGACGTCGCCGACCTTGGTCTTGCCGTCGATGACGAACACCTGCGTCAGCAGCGCGTTTTCCTGGGCGTACTTGCGGACGCCGCCTTCGATCATCTTTTCGATGATGTCGGCGGGCTTGCCCGAACCGGCAGCCTTTTCGCGGGCGATCGAACGCTCGCGCTCGACAATCGCCGGGTCAAGACCATCGACATCGAGCGCCAGCGGATTGGCGGCGGCGATGTGCATGGCGATCTGCTTGCCGAGTGCTTCGAGCACGTCCGCCGGTGCGGCCGATTCGAGACCGACGAGCACGCCGATCTTGCCGAGGCCCGACACGGTGGCGTTGTGGATGTACGACGTCACGACGCCCTGCGACACTTCGACAATGCCGGCGCGGCGCAGCGACTGGTTTTCACCGATCGTCGCGATGTTGTGCGTCAGCCGGTCATGCACGCTGCCATCGCTTTCGGGATAGCTCGCGGTCAGCAGCTTGGCCACATCGGTGCCCTGCGCCACGGCGATATCGGTGACGATGCGGACGAATTCCTGGAACTGCGCGTTCTTGGCGACAAAGTCGGTTTCCGAATTGACCTCGACAACCGCACCGCGGTTACCGACGACGACGACGCCGACCAGACCTTCGGCGGCCGTGCGGCCAGCCTTCTTCGCGGCCGAGGCGAGACCCTTGGCGCGCAGCCAGTCGATCGCCGCTTCGAAATCGCCGGCGGTTTCGTTCAGGGCCTTCTTGCAGTCCATCATGCCGGCGCCGGTGCGGTCGCGCAGCTCCTTGACCATCGTTGCAGTGATCTCAGCCATGATTGGCTCCTCATGTTTGGCGGTGTTGAACAAAGGGCCGGTGCGAACACCGGCCCCCTGAGCTGATTCAAAGGGCGGCAGAGTTAGTCTGCAGCAGGTGCTTCGACGGCAGCAGCTTCGTCGGCAACGGCATCAGCCATCGTCGCGGGTGCCGACTCTTCGACCACCGGTGCGGTGAACACCGGCTCGACCGGCTGCTCTTCGAGCGCACCGATGTCGATGCCCTGCTCGGCCTGGCGGCCGCGGCGGGCGTCGAGGATCGTGTCGGCAATCGCGTTGCAATAGAGCAGGATGGCGCGGCTGGCGTCATCGTTGCCCGGCACCGGGAAGGCAATGCCGCTCGGATCAGTGTTGGTGTCGAGGATGGCGACGACCGGGATACCCAGGACGTTGGCTTCCTTGATCGCCAGCTCTTCCTTGTTGACGTCGATGACGAAGATCACGTCGGGCAGGCCGTTCATGTCGCGGATACCACCGAGCGACAGCTCGAACTTGTCGCGTTCGCGCGTCAGCTTGAGGATTTCCTTCTTGGTCAGGCCGTGCGTGTCGCCCGACAGCTGCTCTTCGAGCATCTTGAAGCGCTTGATCGAACCGCTGATGGTCTTCCAGTTGGTGAGCATGCCGCCCAGCCAGCGATGGTTGACGTAATACTGGCCCGAACGGCGGGCAGCTTCGGCGATGGGATCCTGCGCCTGGCGCTTGGTACCCACGAACAGCACCTTGCCGCCGGCCGCAACCGTGGCACGGGTGAAGTCGAGCGCACGCGCGAACAGCGGCACCGACTGCGACAGATCGATGATGTGAACACCGTTGCGATCGCCGAAAATGTACGGCTTCATCTTCGGGTTCCAACGGTGAGTCTGGTGACCGAAGTGGGCGCCTGCTTCCAAAAGCTGCGCCATCGTGACGACGGGAGCCGCCATAACCTATTCTCCTTATACCGGTTAATCCGCCGCAGAGGAGTATCGTGGGTTTAGCCACGGCACCGGAAGGTTTCCCTCTGCGTGAGTGATGCGGGGCCTTTAACGGGGGTTTGGCGCAAATGCAACCCTGTGTTCGGCAGTGCCGCGTCCGGTTGCACATTGCCCGCCGCACGGACCGGGTATAGCATCCCCACATAATGACCAGATAATGGCCGAAATTCAGGGGATATCAGAATGGCGAAACTTGCTCAGTGCGTAAAGTCAGCGACATTGGCGGCAGCGCTGCTGTCGGGTTCCAGCATGGCCTATGCGGCGACGCAGCCGAACATCCTGATGATCGTCGTCGACGATTTCGGCTACGGCGACAGTGGCGCCTATGGCGGCGGCGAAGGCCGCGGCATGCCGACTCCCAACATCGACAAGCTCGCGACCGAAGGCATGCAATTCTACGACTATTATGCGCAACCAAGCTGCACCGCCGGGCGTGCCGCGATGCTGACCGGCCGCTTCCCCAACCGCTCGGGTATGACGACGGTGGCTTTCCAGGGCCAGGGCGGCGGCCTGCCGGCGGCCGAATGGACGCTGGCCTCGGTGCTCAAG
>CALDHQ010000579.1 GCA_937894055.1 uncultured Polymorphobacter sp. | reverse complement strand
CGTCGACGTGAACAAGTACGGCATCATCGCGCCGCGGGAGCTGATCTCGGCCGGTCTCTGGAATGTCGGCAGCGTTATCGAGAAACCAACCCTGGAGACTGCGCCGTCGCGCCTGGCAAGTTTTGGCCGCTACGTGCTCAGCCCGCGCATCTTTGATATCCTCGGGACGCTCGGGCGCGGGGCAGGTGGCGCGCCGCGGCAAGATTAACACCGGATAACATGATCAAAACGCAGACGGTGCGAGGATCAATATGCCAAACGCGCCAGCCCAGCCTTACCCCGTGAAGGGCCGACGGGCTCTTGTGTCTGCAAACGGTTCTCTGCGCCTTGGCAATCCACCTCAACCGTCTTGCCAACCGAAATTTCTCTGCAGTCCCTCGACACCTCACATCAACTCCTCACGCATAAGCCGCACGATGCCGCAGGGCGTCGATGACGATCTGGAATGCGGGCGAGGTCTGGCGGCGGTTTGGGTAGTAAAGGTGCAGGCCCGAAATCGGCTGGCTCCAGTCGTCCAGCACCAGTTGCAGCACGCCCGAGGCAATATAGGGCAGCACCGCAGCCTCTGGCAGGAAAGCAATGCCGAACCCGTCCAGCACCGCTTGCAGGCAGGCGTTGACCGAATTGAACGTTACTTGCCCGTCAACCCGCACCCGCAGATTGTCCTGGCCCTTCTGGAATTCCCACGCATAAAGCCCACCGCTGCTGACCATGCGCAGGTTGATGCAGCGATGCACGGTCAACTCTTTGGGCGTCTGCGGTGGCGGATGCTGCGCGAAATAGTCCGGCGTTGCCACCGCCACCAGACGCCCATCCGGGGTGATCCGCACCGCGACCATGTCCTTTTCCACGCTTTCGCCCAACCGCACACCGGCGTCAAAACCTTCGGCAGCGATGTCGCGAAAGCCGTGGTCGATCGACAGTTCCAGATTGATCTCTGGATAGGCGCGCAGCACCGGCGCCAACTTGGGCCACAGAACCCGTTCGGCGGCATATTCGCTGGCGGTAATCCGCACCGTTCCTGCGGGGCGGTCACGAAACGCGCTAAGCTGCGCCAGTTCGGTACGAATTTCGTCAAAGCGCGGCGCGACGGTGGCCAACAACCGCTGCCCTGCCTCGGTGGTCGACACGCTGCGGGTGGTGCGCATCAACAGCCGCACCCCCAAGGTTTCCTCAAGCTGCCGGATGGTCTGGCTCAGGGCCGAAGGCGATACACCCATCTGCGCCGCTGCTTTGGTAAAGCTGCGCTCCCGCGCGACAGCGGCGAAAGCTGCCAGTTCATTCATCGAATAGGGACGCATTGTGAAGCCTGACTTATAACCTGATGCAGATTATAAGGGATAAACCAAGGGAAAGGTCCAGCTTATAACGCATCTATCAGACATAGGAGACACGCCGATGCAGATGCGCAAACTTGGAAACCTAGAAGTTTCGGCCCTTGGCTTGGGCTGCATGGGCATGTCATCGGCCTATGGCCCGCCTGCCGATACGGCGCAGATGGTGGCCCTGATCCGCCGCGCCCATGATCTTGGCGTGACGCATTTCGACACCGCCGAAGCCTATGGCCCCTTCACCAACGAAACGCTTTTGGGCGAAGCATTGGCCCCGATCCGCGACAAGGTGGTGATTGCCACCAAGTTTGGTTTTAACATCGACCCCGACACTGGCGCACGGGGCCCAGGAACAAATTCGCTTCCCGCCCATATTCGTCGTGTCGCGGAAGATGCGCTGAAGCGGCTTAAAACGGACCGTATCGACCTGTTCTACCAGCACCGCGTCGACCCCGCAGTGCCCATCGAAGATGTGGCGGGCACGGTGAAAGACCTGATCGCCGAAGGCAAGGTTCTGCATTTCGGGCTGTCCGAAGCGGGCGTGCACACCATCCGCCGCGCCCATGCGGTGCAGCCGATCACGGCGGTGCAAAGCGAATATTCGCTGTTCTGGCGCGGACCAGAGGCGGAATTGCTGCCGGTCTTGGATGAACTGAACATCGGCTTTGTGCCGTTCAGCCCGCTTGGCGCCGGGTTCCTGACCGGCAAGATCGAAGACATCAACCTGATCCAGAACAAGCTGGGGCTGGAACCGGCGGGCGATACGCCGACGGCGCATTCGACCACGATCATCCTGGCCAACGAGCCCTCCGGGCAGTGGATCAAGCGCTCGCCCTATGAGAACCCGCAGATGCTGGCGAACCTGGACTTGTCGCGTGCGGCGTCGGCATCCGGCATCGCCGTCGAGCAGATCGAGCATGTCCTGCTGCGTGCCAACCGGCCCCTTGATGCCCCGGAGCGGATACCGGGCCAGGAGCTCATCGATGCGCTGCAGGCCAACTACCCTGCGGTGGTCCGCCTCGTCGGCGAGGAATGGTTTCGCGCCGCGATGAATCGGAGGGGTGGCACGCAGAGAGCGCAGGGGGCGCAGTAGCCGAGCCTTGGGGAGTCCTGTCGCTCCGCTCGCGAACACGGCCTTGTCGGTGTCGCTGAGGCCGAGCCCATCGGTGCTGACGTCGCGGCGCAAGGTGGTGATTTCAATGGCAATTTCGGGGGTGACCGCGGTCACCGTGCCATGCGCGATGCCCGTCGGCACGGTCTTGACGCCCGCCGCGGTCAGGCGTTCGACCACGGTTGCGGGCGGCAGTTGCGTCGCCACATCGACATCGGTCACCGGTAGCCCGAGCAGCGCGTCGCGCACCGCGCCGCCAACGAACTTGGCACCGGGCAGCGCCGCCAGCACGCGCCGCGTGCCGGCCAATTGCATCCACGGCTGCGCCGCCAGCTTCATTGCGTCTTGGCCGTCATTTCAGGCGTCGCGCCAGGTTGACGATCATCGCCGCGGTCGCGCCCCAGATATGTTCGCCCTGCCAGTCCATCGAATAATAGCGGCGCATCCGCCCCTGCCATTCGGCTTCGCGCATCGTGTGGTTGGCCGGATCGAGCAGCCATTCGACCGGCACCTCGAACAGCGCGGCGACTTCGCTCGCCGATGGCACCAGCGGCAAGTCGGGCGGAATGATGCCGACCACCGGCGTGATGCTGTAGCCGGTGCCGGTTTCGTAATTGTCGGTCGTGCCGATGACATGCACATGGTGCGGCGCCAGCGCGACTTCCTCCTCGGCCTCGCGCAGTGCGGCGGCGACCGGGCCGTCGTCTTCGGGATCGACCCGGCCGCCGGGGAACGCCACTTGCCCGGCATGGTTGCGCATCGCGGCAGTCCGCCGGGTCAGCAGCAATGTCGGCTGCGCGCGACTGATGAACGGCACCAGCACGGCGGCCGGCTTGAGCTCGGGGCGCCGTTCGAATCCGGTGTTCGGGGCAAGATCCCAGTCGCCGCGATGCGGTTGCCCCGGTGTCGCGTTGATCGCAGCGGCCAGCCGTCGCGCCAGCGTCATGCGGTGGCCACTGTCATAGCGGCGCCGGTGCGAACGCGAAAAAGCAGCCTTCGCTCCACAGGCCGGGCGGCGATGCGCCTTCGTTCAGTGCCAGCTCGACCATTTCGTAGAACACCGCGCGGTTGATCAGCGCATCGAGCCCGGCGCGGACGTGGATATACGGGCGCGGCGTGCCGTCGGGCGCGGTTTCGACGCGCAGGATGTTGTCCGGCCCGGCGATGACATAGTCGTCGGTGTTGAGCCGGAAGCCGAGGCGGCGCGTCGCCCCCTCGCCTTCGCTGGTCAGTTCGACGGCGACAAACGGCGCGTCCTCGACCTCGATGTCGAGCTTTTCGACCGGTGTCACCAGCACGAAGCTGCCATCGGGCTCGCGGCGCAGGATCGTCGAGAACAGCTTGACCAGCGCCGGCCGGCCGATCGGCGTGCCGGTGTGGAACCAGGTGCCGTCGCGCGCGATGCGCATATCGCTCGGCCCGCAATGCGTCGGGTTCCATTTGTCGACCGGCGGCAGTTTGCGTTCGGCGAGCAGCCGCGCAACATCCGCCAGCCCCATGGGGCCGTCAGCAGCGCGGGACTCGGTGGGTGCGTCGTTCATCACGGCGCAGTCTATACGCTTGGCGCGGCAATGTAAGCGTCGGCACACGCGAGCAGCCGCGCGACCTTGGGCAAATTGACGCGCCCGGGGTTGCGCAGCAGCACGCGATGCTGCTCGACCGGCCCCGGCAGCTTCCAGCCCGCGGTTGCATCGGCGCTGAAGCCGAAGCGCGTGTAATATTCGACGTCGCCGATCAGCACGACGGGCCCGCAACCCAGCGCATCGGCGACGGCGAGCGATTTGTGCATCAGTTCGACGCCGATGCCGCGGCCGCGCTGGTCGGGGTCGACGCCGATCGGGCCGAGCAAGGTCAGCGCATATGGGCGGCCGGCATCGTCGACCAGCGCCACCGGCCAATATTGCACCGAGGCGATGATCTGGCCGTGCTCGCGGACGACCATCGTCGGGCCGGCAATCGGCTGCGCACCCCGGCGCAGCAGGTACGCGGTGCGCTGGTGGCGGTCGGTGCCGAAGCATTTGTCGAGCAGATGGTCGATCGAGGCCGCGTCATCGACGCCGGCAGCACAAAATTGCATGGCAGTTTCCAGTGAAGTTCGGCCCCGTTGCGGGCCGCAAGCCAAGTCCGGTTCCGGACGCGGGAAACGCCGCGCTGCGTCATCGCAGGCGGCGTCGTGCCCTATCGTCGGGTAACCGGCGTGTGGTTGGTCACTGGTTTGGAGCTCCGTCGCGCTTACGACAGGCCGCGGCCGAGGTCGGCGATAGCATCCGCGGTCAGCGCGGCGTGCGATTTGACATCGGTTTCGGCGGCAATCAACCGACGCGCGGCTTGCGACGCGAGGTCGACGGCGCGGCTGCGCAGGTCGGCTTCGGCGGCGCGTTCGGCGGCAGCAATCTTGGTTTCGGCCATCGCGGTGCGGCGTGCGATGACACCTTCGACCTGCTTGGCAGCATCGTCGATGATGTTCTTGGCTTCGGCGTGCGCGTTGGCGACGATCGATTCGGCGTCACGGCCGGCTTGTTCGGCGCGCGCCTTATAGTCGGCGAGCAGCGCTTCGGCTTCGGTACGCAGGCGCTTGGCTTCGGCGAGGTCGTTGCTGATGCGCGCGGCCTGGCCGTCGAGCGCGCCAGCGAGAAGCTTCGGGACCTTCAGGTAGAGCAGCAGCCCGACGAAGATGACAAAGGCAACCGCGACCCAACCTTCGGCGTTGAGGCCCCAGGTTTCTTCATGCGCTTCTTCGGCGTGAACGGTTGCCGAGGTCGTCGCTTCGGTCGCCTGCGCGGGCAGCGCCTGGGCTTCGACGGGCAGGCCTTCGTGCGGCGCGGCAGTGGCGGTGGCTTCGGTCATCGATCGTATCCTATGCCGAAGCCTGTGCGACAGCCGAGGCTGCGGCGTCGGCGGCCGGACGGCGGCCGGTCAGGCGTTCGACCATGTCACCCGTCACATCGGTCGCCACGGCTTCGAGGCTTTTCAGCGACTTGGCCTGCGACTTGGCGAGGGTCGCCTGCGCCGCGTCGGCCTTGGCGGCGAGCGCCGCGTCGATTTCCTTCAGACGCGCGGCGGCATCGGCTGCCGCCGTCGTCTTGGTGTCACCGGTCACCTTGGTCGCGGTGGTGCGTGCCGCAACCAGCGCCGCCTGGAACGCGGCCTCGACCGACTGTGCGTTGGTCTTGGCCGTGTCGGCGTGCCCCAGATCGTCACTGATCACCTTGGCACGGCTGAGCTTGACGGCTTCAACCTTGGGCAAGGCAGCCCGGACGACGAGGTACATGACCCCGAAAGTCAGGATCAGCCACGCAACCTGTGGCAACCAGTTGGCGAGTTCAAATTGCGGCATTTAACCCTCTTGTCCGTAAGCGTCCGGCGAGCCTGCTGGCTCAGACGACGAACAGCAGGATCAGCGCAACGAGGAACGAGAAGATGCCGAGAGCTTCGGTCACGGCGAAGCCGAACAGCAGGTTCGGACGCTGCGAGTTGGCAGCCGCCGGGTTGCGCAGGGCACCCTGGAGATACATGCCGAAGATGATACCCACGCCCAGAGCGGCGAGACCCATGCCGAAAGTGGCGATACCAGCGCCGATAAGCTTTGCTGCAGCAGCGTCCATTTTAGTTTCCTTGCTTCGATTTAACGTTGAAAAGCAGCCGATTAGTGGCTGAGGTTGATGGAGTCGTTCAGGTAAACGCAGGTCAGGAGTGCAAACACATAGGCCTGAACGACCGAAACCAGCAGTTCGAGCGCGTAGAGCGCGATGTTCATCGCCATCGGCAACACCGCGACCGCCGACCAGATACCACCGGCGAGGCCGAGGCTGATGATGAAGCCGGCGAACACCTTAAGCAGGATGTGGCCTGCCGTCATGTTGGCGAAAAGACGAACCGACAGCGTCAGCGGACGCGTCAGGAACGAGATCATTTCAATCAGCACGATCAGCGGCAGCAGCACGACGGGCGTCTGCGGCGGCACGAACAGCGAGAAGAAATGGAAGCCGTGACGGGCAAAGCCGATGACAAGGCACAGCAGGAAAATGAAGCTGGCGAACGCGAAGGTCACCGCCAGATGGCTGGTCGTGGTGAAGGCGAACGGGATCAGGCCGATCAGGTTGGCGAACAGCACGAACATGAACAGCGCGAAGATGAACGGCACATACTTGCGGCCGTTCGGGCCGATATTTTCATCGACCATGCCGACGACAAATTCGTGCGTGGATTCCACCGCCGTCTGCCAGCGGCCCGGGACCAGCTTGGCGTTGCGCATGCCGAGCACGAGGAACAGGCCGACCAGAACGACGGTCACGACCATGAACATCGCCGAGTTGGTGAACGACACGTCATAGCCCATGACGTCGGCGGTCACCATCTTGTGCAGTTCGAACTGTTCGAGCGGACTCGCCACGGTATTATTGCCCTTCTTGATCAGGCGCGACGCCGGGCGGCACCGGTTCAGCGTTCACGATTGCTGCCTCGCGGTTGACCGCGCGCATCAGGTTCATGAACCCCGCCACCATACCCAGCAGCAAAAACAACAAGGCTAACCAAGGCTTTGTGCCCAACCAACGGTCGAGCTGCCACCCCAGAAAACCACCTACAGCCGTCCCGGTGACGATTTCGAGCGCATAGCGGGAACCCTGGGCGAGCGCCGAAGACGCCACTGCCCGCGGATCTGCCGTCGGTACAAGCCGCGCCCGGGCTTCGGCAAGCTGCGCATCAAGCGCTGCAAGCTCGTCGGTCGAGCGTGGCGTGTTCACGCGAGGCAAACCCCCAACTATGCGGCCGGCGCCGACCAAAAAGGCCAACGCAAGCCACCGGATTTCGGTGGTCGCCCACCGAAGCCCCGCTCCTCTAGTAGCGCGGCTTTTCCAAGTCAACCGCAGCGGTGGGTTTTGTGAGCGGGTGCAGCATCATTGCGCAGCCAATAGCAGCTCGGCGCGCGCCAGATCGACCGATACCAGCTGGCTGACCCCCTGTTCGGCCATGGTGACACCGTAGAGGCGGTGCATGCGGCTCATGGTGACGGCGTTGTGGGTGACGATCAGGTAGCGGGTGTCGGTTTCCTGCGCCATCGCGTCCAGCAGGTCGCAGAAGCGTTCGATGTTGGCGTCGTCCAGCGGCGCGTCGACTTCGTCGAGCACGCAGATCGGCGAGGGGTTGGTGAGGAAGACCGCGAAGATCAGCGCGATGGCGGTCAGCGCCTGCTCGCCGCCCGACAGCAGCGTCATCGTCGTCGGCTTCTTCCCCGGCGGGCGGGCAATGATCTCGAGCCCCGCCTCAAGCGGATCGTCGCTTTCCACAAACTGCAGTTCTGCGGTCCCACCGCCGAACAGCGACGTGAACAGCTCCTGGAAATAGCCGTTCACCTTCTCGAATGCCTCGGAAAGCCGCGCGCGGCCTTCCTTGTTGAGCGCCTGGATACCGCCGCGCAGCTTGGCGATCGCCGCGATGGTCTTGCTGGGCGCGCCGGGGACGCAGATCGGTCGATTGGCCTCCACCGCTTCGTAGCCGGCCGCGGCCACCTCGTCGGCGCCAAGCCAGAGCCAGGGCGGCGTCGAGTTGGTGATCTGTTCGCGGGTGCCGTTGACGTCGTGGAATTCCGAATAGGTGAAGCCCGGGCAGAGCGCGGTCACGTGCACCCCGTGGGCCGCAGCCTCCAGGTGCAGGCTCTGGGAGAATTTCACCAGGAAGGCCTTGGTGGCCGCATAGACGGCCAGGCCCGGGGCGGGCTGGAAGCCGGCGACCGAGCTGACGTTGAGCACCCAGCCCCTGCGCCGCTCGAGCATCCCCGGCAGGGCGGCGTGGGTCAGGCGCACGAGGGCCTCGACGTTCAGGGAGATCTCCCGGCCGAGCCGGTCGGCATCGAGGCGGCCATAGCGGCCGCGTCAGCGGAAGTCCCGAGTGGTTAAAGCTCGACGCCGCTCTCTAGCTCCGACAGCGCGCAGCGGGACGGGCGTTCTCGGCCTGGAGCCGCTTGATCACGCCGAGGCCATCGGCGTCGACAAGGTGCGGGTGCTGCGCACGCCGATCGAGCCGCCACGGCCGATCGTCTGCGCCAGCTGGCCGCCGACGCCGACCTCCGCAACCGTTACTGCCAGTGGGTGGCCGACGCGTGGCAGCGGTTCGAGCCGTGGTGGACGGCCGAA
>CALDHQ010000578.1 GCA_937894055.1 uncultured Polymorphobacter sp. | reverse complement strand
CGGGGTGGTTGATCGAGACGCCGGCGGAAAAGGTGATGCGTCCCATGCTGGCGCCGTCGGCGGTGCGGCGGATGATCTGGCCAGCGAGCGCGCCGCGTAGCCGGTCGACGGTCGCCATTGCCGCGTCGAGCTTCATGCCGGGCAGGAAGGCGACGAATTCCTCGCCGCCGAGGCGCCCGACGGTGCCGGTTTCGCCGACGCCGAGCGCCAGATGCTGGCCGACGAAGCGCAGCACCTCGTCGCCGAGTGCATGGCCCCATTGGTCGTTGACGTTCTTGAAGTGATCGATGTCGACCATCGCCACCGATAGGTCCTGCTGCGTGTCGGCGGCGTGCATTTGGGCGTTCGACAGCGCTTCGATGAGGCCGCGGCGGTTGAGCAAGCCGGTCAGCGCGTCGGTGACGGCGGCATTTTCGGCTTTGCGCAACTGGTCGCGCAGCGCTGCGGTTTCGGCGGCGGCGGCTTCGAGTTCGCTTTCCATGCGGCGGTTGGCGGCGACCATCACCGTGGTGGCAGCGCCGAGCGGCTGGATCAGCGCGGCGAGTTCGCCGGCGGTGGCCGGGGCGCTGGCGCCGTTGAGCGCGGCATCGCCATCGGCAATCGCGCGGCCATAGATGGCGAGGTCAGCCTGGCCGTCGCGCAGATGCTGGCTCAACCGGTCGGTTTGTTCGCGCGCGGTTTCGACGAGTTGCGCGATGGCGCTGGCGTCGCTTTCGCCGCAATGGTCGCGGCGCAGTTGCTTGACGCCGGCCATGTCGAGCGGCCCGGCTGCCAGTGCGTCATCGAGCGCGCGGGTAATCGCGTGCTCCAGCCCGCCGAGGTAGCGCCAGAACAAGTCATAGACATCGGGTTCGGGCGGCAGGCCGGTTTGCACCAGCAGGTCGCGCAGCCGGTCGAACAGCAGCAGTTGCGGGTGACCGAGCGTGCCGGCAAGGCGATCATCGGCGGTGGTGGCACCGGTTGTGGCGGCTGGCGACTGTTCCATTTCGACCCCTTGAAGCTCTGGGTCGAATAACGGCGCTGGGCCCCTGCGGCTTTATGCCTGCGCGGCTGTCCAGCGCACAAAAATCGCCGTCGGCAGCAAGCGCCCGCGCGCTTCTTCGGCAATCGCCATTTCGCCGACCTCGATATGACCGCCGAGCGGCGCGAAAACTTCCGCCACCAGCTCGCCGATTGCGACGGCCGACATGCGGATCGCATAGACCGTCAGCACCAGGAACGACGAATTCTCGTCGAGCAGCGATCGCGCCAGCGCCACCAGTTCGGGCAGGTCGCGGTAGAGTTCCCAGATCTCGCCGTCGGGGCCGCGGCCGTATTTGGGCGGATCGAGGATGATGCCGTCGTAGCGCTTGCCGCGTCGCACCTCGCGCCGCATGAATTTGAGCGCGTCGTCCACCAGCCAGCGCACCGCGCGGTCGCCGAGCCCGCTCAGCCGTGCATTCTCGACCGCTGACGCCATCGCCTTTTTCGACGCATCGACATGCGTGACATTGGCGCCCGCAGCCGCGCACGCCAGCGTGCCGACGCCGGTGTAGCCGAACAGGTTGAGCACGTCCTTGCCGGTGCCGAGCCGTCCGGCCATCCAGTCCCAGTGCACCGCCATGTCGGGGAAGAATGCCAGATGGCGGAAATTGGTGTTCGCCGCCCAGAACTTCAGCGGGCCGCGCGACAGCGGCCAGCTTTGCGGGACCTTGGCGTCGAGGTTCCAGCGCCCGCCGCCGTCTTCTTCGGAGCCGCCGACGAATTCGCCGTCGGCCTGCCAATCAGGGCTGGCGGGCGTCCACATCGCCTGCGGCTCGGGCCGGATGAAGCGGTAGGGGCCGTAGCGTTCGAGCTTGCGGCCATGGCCGCTGTCGATCAAGCCATAGTCGTCCCAGGCTTGCGTGACGAGCAGCGACAGCTCCATCACGCGGCCTTTTTGACACGCGGTGCGGCGGCGCCGACGCTGGCGCGCGCCACCGGCCCGGCAAGCAGCCGTGCGCCCGCCGCGCGCACCATATCGACATTACAGGCATCGAGCCGTGCAATGACTTCGGCGGGCGGCACGATGCGGCCGCGCAGCAGCAACTGCCGCGCCAGATATTCGGCCTGTCCGGCGGGGCCTTCGAGCGCCATCAGCAGCCCGGCACGCACCTGCGCGCGGGCGCGCGACAGTTCGGCGGGCTCCAGGCCGGCGGCGCATTGCGCGAGCACGGTTTCGCTCAGTGCAATGGCACGCGCGGCATCCCGCTTGGCGGTCGCCATATAGACCGAAAACAGCCCGGTTTCGGCGTAGGGCGTCGTGCTGGCATAGATGCTGTAGGCCAGCCCGCGTGCCTCGCGCAGTTCCTGGAACAGCCGCGATGACATGCCGCCACCCGCCGCGGTGGCGAACAACAGCGCCGCATCATGGTCGGCATCGTCATGGCCGGGCGCAAGGTAGCCGAGCGTCAGATGCGCCTGTTCGAACTTGCGCGCGTCGTGACGGACATCGCCGGCAAAGCGCCCGGGCACCGCCAGCGGCCTCGTGCCCGCAGGCAAGTCGCCGAAGCGCGCCGCGACGAGCGCCACCAGCGCGTCGTGATCGACCTTGCCGGCAGCGGAAATGACGCACGAACCCGCCAGATAATGCGTCGCCAGCCAGTCGCGCAGCATGGCGGCGTCGAGCCCGGCGATGCTGTCCTCGCTGCCCAGAATCGAGCGGCCGAGCGGCTGGTCGGGGAATGCGGCTTCCTGCAGATGGTCGAAGACAATGTCGTCGGGGGTGTCGCGGGCTTCGCCGAGTTCCTGCAAAACGACCTGGCGTTCGCGTTCAAGCTCGGCTTCGTCAAACGCCGGCGCGCGCACCAAGTCGGCGATCAGGTCTATACCCAGCGCCAGATCTTCGGCGAGCAGCCGCGCGTGGAATACCGTCATGTCGCGCGCGGTATAGGCGTTGAGTGAGCCGCCGACATCCTCGACGGCTTCGGCGATGGCGCGCGCGCTGCGAGTCGCGGTGCCCTTGAACGCCATATGTTCGAACAGATGCGCGATGCCGTTGATCCGCGCGGTTTCATGGCGCGAGCCGGTATCGACGTGCAGCCCGACCGCCACCGTTTCGACCATCGACATCGTCGTCGAGACGATACGAAGCCCGTTGGGCAGCGTGGTGAGGCGCGTGGTCATGCGGTGCGGGCCACCGCACGCGCCGCGATGAAATCTTCGACTGCGCGCAGTTCGGCGGGCAGCACGTCGTAGCGCTCTTCGCGGTCGAACAGCCCCGAAACGCGCGACGGCATCGTCGGGCGCACGCCGGCTGCGCGTTCGACAGCGTCGCGGAACTTCGCCGGATGCGCGGTCGCCAGCGTCACCACCGGGCCTTCGATGTCGGCGGCAAACGCGCGCCCCGCCGCCAGCCCGATCGCGGTGTGCGGGTCGATCAGCTCGCCGCAATTGGCATAGGCCCAGCGCAAGGTCAGCGCCATTTCATCGGCATCGACGCGGTGGCTGTCGAACCAGTTGCCGGCGCGTTGCAGCGCAGCGGGCGGAATGACGAGCTTCTTGTTGGCTTCGAAACCCTGCATCGCCGCGGTCAGCGCAGCGGCGTCGCGGCCGTAAAGGTCGAACAGCAGCCGTTCGAAGTTCGAGCTGACCTGAATGTCCATCGACGGCGCGGCGGTCGGTTCGACATGGCCGACCGAATAGTCGCCATCGCGCAGCGCGCGCGCCAGAATGTCGTTGACGTTGGTCGCCACGATCAACCGGCCGATCGGCAGGCCCATTTGGGCCGCGACATAGCCGGCGAAGACATCGCCGAAATTGCCCGTCGGCACCGCGAAATTGACCTTCACGCCCGGCGCCCCGAGGCGCACGGCGGCGTAGAAGTAATACACCGTCTGCAGCATCAGCCGCGCCCAGTTGATCGAATTGACCGCCGACAGGTTGAAGCGGTTCGCGAACGACGGATCGTTGAACATCGCCTTGACCAGCGCCTGGGCGTCGTCAAAATTA
Source organism: uncultured Polymorphobacter sp. (assembly GCA_937894055.1). GTDB lineage: Bacteria > Pseudomonadota > Alphaproteobacteria > Sphingomonadales > Sphingomonadaceae > Polymorphobacter_A. The sequence goes on along the minus strand of CALDHQ010000578.1, from coordinate 3,195 downwards.
CCCTGCACCGCGATGTTGTGGATGTTGGGCGCCATCACCGTCGTCATCTGGCGGCGCTGGACATCGGACACCCGGCCTTCGGGATGCAGCATGAACACATCGAGGCTGGCGCGACCGGCCAGCGCGGCAATCGCCGCCGAGCCGGTGTCGCCGCTGGTCGCGCCGATGATCGTCAGATGCTGGTCGCGGCGCGACAGGAACTTTTCGAACAACAGCCCAAGCGCCTGCATCGCGACGTCCTTGAACGCCAACGTCGGCCCGTGGAACAGTTCGAGCAACCAGTGGCGGCTATCGAGCTGCACCAGCGGCGTCACCGCGGCATGCGCGAAGCTCCCATAGGCCTGCGCGAACAGCGCGCGCAGCTCTTCTTCGGTCAGCGCATCGCCGACAAAGCCGCGACAGACGCGCACCGCGGTTTCGACATAGTCGAGCCCGGCAAGGTCGGCGATCTCGTCGCGCGACAATTGCGGCCAGCTGGTGGGCAGGTAAAGCCCGCCGTCACTCGCCAGGCCGGCAAGCGTCGCAGCTTCGAAATCAAGGGTCGGCGCAGTGCCGCGCGTGCTGATGTAGTGCATGGCGTCTGCGCTTAGCGGGGTGGGGCCGCGTCTGCAACCTGTGCGGCGTTTGGAAAGCGCCTCCGGTGGGCAGGGGATTGCCCCTGCACCCGTTTGTTAGAGGCGCGATTTTTGGGTGCAGGGGCAAGCCCCTGCCCGCCGGAGGCTCTTATTCGCCCCTGCGCCAGCGGCGCACATAGATGCCGAATATCGTCAGCAGCACCAGCGCGAAACCGAACCACTGGAAGGCGTAGGAGAGATGATTGTCGGGCAGGTCGCCCGGCGTCGGCACGCGCGACGGCGCCAGCGGCGGCACCGCCTGCTGCGGGATCAGCATGAAGCGCGGGCGCGTGGTGTCCTTGCCATAGGGGCGTTCGATGATCAGGCCGTCGAAGGTCGTGTTGACGTTAAGCTTGGTCAGTGCGTCGGGGCGTTGCGACCAGCCCGCGACCACGACGAACGCCGGCTTGGGGTCGGCGGGGGTGCAGTTGACGAGCAGCAGATAGCCCGACTGGCCATCGGCGCTGTCGCCGCCCTTGATGTCATAGGGGGTGACGCTGCCGGGGGTGCAGGCGACGCTGGCGCGGCGATAGAGCAGCGATGTGTCACTGGCACGCGCGCCGTTCAGCGCGGCGGCGTCGAGCACCGGCAGCGACGGCGCGGCGGCGAGTTCGGCGTTGATCTGCGCTTTCCAGTCGCGGCGCTGGAGTTGCCAGATGCCCATCGCGATGAGCACGGGCACCATCAGCAGGGTCATCAGCGTGGCGCCGAGTGGCAGCCCGCTGCGGCGGCGCGTGCCAGGTGGCTGGGCTTCAGTCGGAGCCATCGGTCGTTTCACTGCGCGCGGCGGCGGCTTCGTGGCGGTATTCCATCGCGATCAGCAGCGCCTTGGCGAGCCGCAACAGGCCCAGCGTCAGCAGCGTGGCGAGCGGCACCCACAGCAGCGCATGCAGCCAGATCGGCGGCGCGAACGACAGTTCGAGCCAGAGCGCGAGGCCGAGGATGATGCCGCCGACGATGAAGATCAGGAACGACGCGGCACCATCACCGACATTGAAGCTGGCGAAATCCAGCCCGCAATGCCGGCAGCGCGGCGCGAAGGTCACGATACCGCTGAACAGCCCGGGCTTGCCGCAGCGCGGGCAACCGCCGCGCAGCGCAGTGAGCAACAGGTCAGGCGCAGGCGGCGGTGATTCTGACGACTGGACCGGATCGATCAATGCGGGGTATTGGCCAGCACTGCCGCGCCGAAGTTGCTGCCCCAGACGTAGATCGAGATGAACAGGAACAGCCAGACGACGTCGACGAAGTGCCAGTACCATGCCGCCGCTTCGAAGCCGAAGTGCTGCTTGGGGGTGAAGTCACCCTTGTAGGCGCGGATCAGGCAGACGATCAGGAAGATCGTGCCGACGATGACGTGGAAGCCGTGGAAGCCCGTCGCCATGTAGAAGGTCGAGCCGTAGATGTTGCCGGCGAAGGCGAATTCGGCGTGCATGTATTCGAACGCCTGGATCGCCGAGAAGGTCAGCCCGAGCAGGATCGTCAGCCACAGGCCGGTCTTCAGGCCGTCGCGGTCATTGTGGATCAGCGAATGGTGCGCCCAGGTCACGGTGGTGCCCGACAGCAGCAGGATCAGCGTGTTGAGCAGCGGGAAGACGAACGGGTCGAGCACTTCGATGCCCGCCGGCGGCCAGACGCCGCCGACCGCTTCGACGTGCGACGGATACAGCGCGGCGTTGAAATAGGCCCAGAACCACGCGACGAAGAACATCACTTCCGACGCGATGAACAGGATCATGCCGTAGCGCAGGTGGAGCTGGACGATCGGGGTGTGGTCGCCGCCATTGGCTTCGGCGATGACCTTCGCCCACCAGCCGTAGAAGGTGAACAGCACGGCAGCGGTGCCGAGCCCGAAGATCCAGGGGCCACCCGCAGCCTTGTGCATCCAGGCAATCGCGCCCGAGGCCATCAGCAGCGCCGAGAAGGCACCGATAATCGGCCACGGATCGGGCGACAGAATGTGAAACGGATGCGTTTTTGCAGACGCCATCGAACTACCCCTTCGGAACGTTGTTGCCTTCTACCCGCGTCGCGTCGTCCGCGTCTACCGGGAAGAAGGTATAGGAAAGCGTGATTTCATCGATGCGCGCGGCTTCCTTGTCCTTCAGGATCGCGGGGTCGATGTAGTAGCTGACCGGCATGTCGACGGTCTCGCCGGGCTTCAATGTCTGCTCGGTGAAGCAGAAACAGTCGATCTTGACGAAATATTTGCCGGCGATGGCGGGCGAGACATTGAACGTCGCGCGGCCTGTGGTGGCGGCGGCGGTCATGTTGGTCGCCTTGAAGAACGCCAGCTTGCGTTCGCCGATGCCGACCGTAACGCTGTTGGCTTCGGGAGCGAACTGCCACGGCATGCCCGGCGCGAGATTGCCGTCGAAGCGCACCTTGACGACGCGCCCCAACGGATCGGCCTTGACGGGCAGCGTGGCAACATCGACGCGCTGCGTCGTGCCGCCAAAGCCGGTCATCTGGCAGAACAGCCGGTACAGCGGCACGCTGGCATAGGCGAGCGCCAGCATCGCCAGCGCGAACCCTGCGGCAATCAGCCCGGTGCGGCGGCGTGCGACGGCAGAGGCGTCAG
>CALDHQ010000577.1 GCA_937894055.1 uncultured Polymorphobacter sp. | reverse complement strand
TTGAAGATCGGCCCAGGCATCGGCCAATGTACGCTCGTTCAGGTATTTCGGAGATTCCAAGTGACAGCTTTCTAGAGAATTTGGGTGACAAGTGTTTCAGCAATGCTGGTGGCCATACTAACGGCATTGCTGGGGTGGGTGATGCAGTCGGTACTCCAGACCCTGCCAACGCCAGCGTCTTTGATGACCTGCAAGGCGTCACTCGCAAACAGGGCATGGGTGACGGCCACGTCGACCGACGCGGCCGTCGGCACCCCCGCGGTGGCCACGTCGATGTCGCTATCGGTTCCGGTCCAGCGGCGCAGCGTCGCGCGTGCCTTGGCGGCGTCGGCGACCAGCGACGCGCGTTCATCGTCGAGCAGCGCGCGAGTTGCCTGCGGCGCGATCGCCACCGCCGGCCGCGCCGATCCGTTGGCCAGCCGAGCGGGCGCGGTAGCAATCAGGGTCTGGACTTGCTGCCCGACACGGTCGAGTGCAGCGAGCTTCGCCTGCGCGAAATATAGATCGATCCACGCCAGCGCCGCGCCCAACCGCACCGTGCGGCGTTCGGCGATCAGCGCTGCCTCGCCGGCGGTGATTGTCGCCGCCGCGCCCGTTGCCCGCGCGCGTCGCTTGGCGGCGTTGGGCATGTCCTGCTCGTAACCAACACGTACCGAGCTGAAGTCATCTTGCGCCGGATTGCCCGCGTTGGGACCCGACACCGGGAAACCGACGAAGCCGACCTCGAGTTTCGGGTCGGGCAGCGCGGTCGCAGACTGCGCTGCCCTGCGCGCAGCGCCGAGTTGCGCGGTCCGCGCGGCAAGGCTCGGCGCGTTTGCTACGGCGTGCGCGAGCGCCTGGTCGTAGGTCAGCGGTACGGCGTGCACAGCAACCGGCATCGCGGCCATCATGGCCGCGCAGAGAAGAAACTTCATATCGGCAATCCTGCAAACAAGGTTGTGCTTCGCCAACAAGCCAACCCCCGGCGACGCCGAAGCGCCGCCGGGAATCTGGCCGGTCGGCTCGGCGCGAACTCAGCCGTGGGTAGGCGCGGCGTCGGCGGGTTCCGTTCCCATCGACTTCATGCACGCGGCGGCATCGGCCAAAGTGTGGCGCATCATCGTACAATCGCACGACGCCATTTGTGCTGCAGGATTGACCTTGGGCCCGACCCAAACGCGCATTGGCCCGGTTGCAAGACCCTTGGGGCCAAGTGGCGAGATGTAGCGCCATTCATAATGTCCCGTGGCTGCATCAACGGCAGCGCCCGCTGCAGACACGGGTGATGAAAGCGCAATGGCGGATGCCAGCAGGATTGCTGACGCAAAAATGTAACGCAGTGTCATGGTGACTATCCTCGATTTATCGGAAGCGGCGCGCAAAAGGCGACGCCAATGAGCGAGAGTGGCCGATTCAGCCTGCGTCCGACAGACGGACGGTCAGGACAGAACTGGCCCGTCAGGCGGCACAGCCGCCTTGGCTCAAACGATCAATCGAGGTGGAGGGTCGAGCCGTTCGGGCTGGCTGGCAACCAATGTTGCCAGCGGTAAAGCGAACGCGCGCGTATCGGTCACAACCGGGGCTGGGATCGATATAGCCACGGACGCAATAACTGCCGACGTCGCCATTGCGGCGCAGATGTTCGTGCATGACTTGCCCGATGTATGGCCATCGGACTGCGACGCTGGTGCGGCTGTCGCCTGATCCATCGTAGCCATCTGCCCTGAAGATGACATCGGGCAAGGTGCCGATGCCGCCCAGGCAGCCACCGGCATCGCCGCAAGTGCGGCAGCCGTCAGAAAGGCAAGGATGTACCGGATCATCATGTGCTTTGTGCGCCGCGCTGGTTTGACTGTCACGCAATTTGTTCGGAGGTTTGAGAATTGGCCGCGCTACGCATACCGTTGAGCGTCAATGATTCAAACAAATAACGGCACCGAATCATCAACTTATGCTCAGCGCCGGGCTGCTTTGCCGCTGACATGGTCGGATACCAGACACAGGCGATGATCGCTCAGCACCTCGATGACACGACAATCCGAAGCACGACCCAGGCATGCAGCGTCAACCATGCGCCGTAATTCGGCCCGCAGCGCCAGAAGCTGGCCAATCTTGGCTTCGACATCGCGCAATTGCCCGGCAGCGAGCGCATTGGCGTCGGCGCAGGACCGTTCTGGATTGTCCGACAAGTCGAGCAGCACGCGGATAGCCTCTACCGCGAAGCCGAGCTGGCGCGCATGCCGGATGAATGCCAGCCGATCGACCGCGTCCTGTGCATAGATGCGGCGGTCGCTGGCAGTGCGCGCCGGCGCGGGTAGCAAGCCAATCTCCTCGTAAAAACGCACGGTCGGGACTTTGACACCGGCGGCTTTGGCCAGCTGGCCGATCGACAGGTTCATGATAATCTCCTTCTGCCCAAATAGTCGCTTGATCCTCTAGTGGCTAGAGGATGCAAAAGCGGGACATGGATGATTCGTGTTCTTCTGAACCAATAGCGAGCGGCGGTTGCTGCGGCGCCGAAGTGCGCTTCGAGGGCGCGACGCCGGCGTATCGGCGCGCACTGCGCTGGGTTATTGCCATCAACATCGTCGGGTTTGCCGTCGTGCTGGCGGGCGGGTTGATCGAAGGCTCGGCGTCGCTGTCGGCGAACGCGCTCGATTTCCTTGCAGACAGCGTGACCTATGCAATCAGCTTGTGGGCGATCGGACGGTCGCTGCGCGTGCGGACAAACGCGGCGCTGTTCAAGGGGCTGAGCCTCGGCGCGATGGCGGTGGCAGTTGGTGGCTTTGCCGTCGTGCGTGCGTTGAGCGGCGAAATGCCATCCGGTGCGGCAATCTCGGGGCTCGGGTTGTTCGGCGCGGGCGCCAATCTGGCGGCGGCGGCGTTGCTGGTGCGTTACCGCAACGGCGACTCCAATGTGCGTTCGGTATGGCTGTGCACGCGCAACGATTTGATCCAGTGCCTCGCGGTCGCCGCCACCGGTGTTGCTGTCTGGTTGACGGGTTCGCGCTGGCCCGACCTGATCGTCGGGATTGTGCTTGCGGTCGTGTTTCTCAACTCCGCGGTGGCCATCATCCGTCAGTCGCGCGGCGAACTTGCGTCCCCAGCGCAGCCGGCTTTCCAACCGACTGCGGCCCGGCTATAGCCCTGATCATGACGCAGGGGCGATCATGGTGGCACAGAGCGGGCAGCGCGTTTGCGGCATGCCTGGTCGCGCTATTGATCCTCGCGCCATTGGCAGATTCGTTCGTCTGCCTTGGCGATGAGGCGACAACGTCAACGCAAACGTTCGCTGCCCTGGAACCTGTAGCGAGCCAGAGCCCCGTTGATACCGATCACCAGCGCGGCGACCCCGGGCTTTGCACGCATGGACACTGCCATCACGGCGCTTCGTTCGTCATGGCAAGCAATGGTCCCGCCAGCGCGGTGGCACCATTGACCAGCGTGTTGGCGCCCCGCAATGCAGTCGAGTTGGTGTCGATAACAGCACAAAGGCTCGACGACCCTCCACGCGCCTGACGGCCAGCCGCGCGACCGATTCCGGCGCGCCCCTGTCCCGTTAATCAGGCGAGATTTCCTTTGTCCATTCATCGATGGTGGCCGCTTGCTGCGGCCTCGATTGGCGCGAGCGCGCTGACGCTGGCGGCGCAAATCGCCCTTGCGGCTCCCGCGCCACCGTTTTCCGAGCTGCTGCAGCAAACCCAGGCGACCGCGCCGCGACTGGCCGAGGCGCAGGCGGCGATTGGCGAAGCCCAGGGCAATGCGGCGCAGGCCCGCGCGCGCCCCAACCCGTCGGTGGCGGTCGAGGTCGAGAATTGGGGCGGTTCAAAGCAGTATCAGGGCTTCACCACGACCGAGACGACAGCGCGGTTCGAACAACCATTCGAGCTCGGCGGAAAGCGGTCGGCGCGCATCGCCGCCGGCGAGGCCGGGGTGGCAGCGGCGCAGGCCCGTGCCGGACTTGGCGGTGGTGACTTTGCGTTCGATCTCGCAGCTGCCTACGCCGTCGCCGAAGCGGCAGAACTGCGGCTGCAACTGGCGCAGGACAGCGTCGCGCTGGCGCAGGAAGACGCGCGTATCGCCGGGGCGCTGGTCAAGGCGGGCAAGGAAGCCGATTTGCGCGCAGTGCAGGCCGCCAGTGCTGTGGAGGCGGCACGCGCCGGCGTCGATGCCGCACGCGCCGAACGCGCAGAGGCGTTCGCACGGCTGAGTGCGCTGGCGGGCGCTGCCGAGCCCTATACCTCGATCCCGGTCAGTTTGCTGGTCCACGCCGATCGAATTGAAACGCCTACTGCGCCGGACCCGACGAAAAGTCCGGCTTACCGGGCAGCGCAGGCCGAACGCGACGCCGCAGCGGCGCGCGTAACGGTCGAAAAAACCCGCGCGACACCCGACCTTACCGCAGGCATCGGCGTGCGCCGGTTCGCTGCCGACGACGTGACGGCGTTGGTTGGCGGCATATCGATGCCACTGCCGTTGTTCGATCGCAACCGCGGCAACATCGCTGCCGCGCACGCGGCGCTGTCCGGTGCCGAAGCACGGCTGGCGGCAGCCCGCTTCGACGCGCAGGCCGATGTCAGTTCGGCGATTTCCCGCGCGGACGCAGCGCTCAGCCGGATAGCATCGGCGCAAGCGAGCGAACGCAGCGCCGCCGAGGCCTACCGACTAGTCCGCATCGGCTATCAGGCGGGCAAGCTCGGCCAGCTCGACGTGCTCAACGCGCGGCGCATGCTGCTCGACGCCCGCGCTCAGACCATCAACGCCCGGCTTGAACGGCTCAGCGCCGAAGCCGCGCTGGCGCGCCTGAATGGCGTCGCCCCTTTTGGAGACATTTGATGACGGCAAATCGAAATTTGTTGCTTGGCGTTGCCGTGACGGCGCTGATCGCCGGTCTTGGCGGCTATGGTCTGGCGCGGTGGTCGCCTCCCGAGCCGATGGTGGAGGCGGCTAAGGCAGAACCAGCGGAGCATGCCGCCGACGCCCTGACGCTGTCGACCGACGCAATTCGTGGTGCCGGTATCGTGGTAGAGCCGGTTGCGGCAGGGGGGCTGTCGGGCGAAATCCTCGCACAGGCAATTGTGGCAGCGTCGCCGACCGGCCAGGCGGTGTTGACCGCACGCGCGGCGGGTGCGGTGACCCAAATCTACAAGCGCCTCGGCGACCCGGTCCGGGCTGGCGAAGCGTTGGCGTTGGTTGAAAGCCGCGACGCCGCGCAATTTGCTGCCGACCGCAGCGCAGCCGCAGCGCGCGCCGCGCAGGCCGCGCGTAATCTGGCGCGCGAAAAGTCGCTCTATGACCAACGCGTGTCGCCGCGTGCAGACTATGAAAACGCGCAGGCCGAAGCTGCAACCGCACAGGCCGAAGCGACGCGTGCCGCCAATGCCGCGAGCGCTGCTGGCGTTGCCGCCAATGGCCGCGGGGTTATCGTTGCCAGCCCGATAGCGGGACGCGTTACCGCCGCACCGGCGGTGCTCGGCGCATTCGTCCAGCCCGAGACCGAATTATTCCGCGTCGCCGATTCGCGCCGCATCCAAATCGAGGCGGCGATTGGCAATGTCGATGCCCAGCGCGTTGCTGCCGGTGACCGTGCGGTCATCGAAGCCGGCGATGGTGTCACGGTCGCGGGCAAGGTCCGCGCAGTAACTCCGACGCTCGATGCGGAGACGCGGCAGGCAACTGCGGTCATCGAACCCATCGGCGGCAGCTTCCGTCCCGGCCAGTCGCTGCGTGTGCGCATCCTGCCGCGCACCGCGGCGATCAGCGAGGGCATCGTGGTTCCCGAGGATGCCGTACAGAGCATCGACGGCCGCGACATGGCGTTCGTGCGCACCCCGACCGGATTTGTCGCCACGCCGGTCACCATCGGCGCGCGCAGCGGCAGCCGCGTTGAAATTACCTCCGGGCTCAAGCCCGGACAATCGGTCGCAACGCACAATGCGTTCCGGCTCAAGGCCGAGCTCGCCAAGGGCAGCGGCGACGAAGCCGAGGGACACTGAGCCATGCTTGCAAGCCTGATTGCACTTTCGGTCCGTGCGCGTGTCGCGGTAGTCATACTGACGCTGGCGGTCGCCCTGATCGGCCTTTGGCAGCTTGGCAAACTGCCGATAGACGCGGTTCCTGACATTACCAACAAGCAGGTACAGATCAGTATTTCGGCACCGGGCCTATCGCCGGTCGAGATCGAAAAGCGCGTGACGTTTCCGATCGAAACCGCGCTCGCCGGTATTCCCGGCCTTGAACGCACCTGGTCGATCTCGCGCAACGGCTTCGCGCAGGTGACAGCGGTATTCAGCGAACGCACCGACCTGTATTTCGCGCGTCAGCAGGTCAGCGAGCGGCTGACACAAGCGCGCGACAGCTTTCCCGATGGGGTGCAGCCGCAGATCGGCCCGGTGAGTACCGGGCTCGGCGAAATCTTTACCTACGCGGTCGATTTCAAGCACCCCGGCGGCAAGGGCGCGACCATCCGCAACGGCCTGCCCGGCTGGCAGTCCGATGGCAGCTTCATCACCCCCGAAAGTGAGCGGCTGATCGATGCTGTGGCGCGCGCCGCCTATCTGCGCACCGTGCAGGACTGGATCATCCGCCCGCAGTTGCGCACCGTTGCGGGTGTTGCCGGGGTCGATTCGCTTGGTGGCTTCGAAAAGCAATATGTCGTCGAGCCCGATCCGGTGAAGCTCGGCAGCTACGGCATATCGTTTGCCGAACTGTCGAAGGCGCTCGAAGCCGCCAATCTCGCGGTGGGTGCCAATTACGTCGTGCGCGCCGGTGAGGCTTATCTCGTCCGCGCCGATGCGCGAATACGTTCGATCGACGAAATCCGCAGCACGGTCATCGCGACGCGCGGCGGCGTGCCGGTGAAGGTCGGCGACGTCGCTGAGGTCCGCATCGGCGGTAAGCTGCGCGCTGGCGGTGCCAGCCTCGATGGCCACGAGGTCGTCGTCGGCGGCGGTGTTGGTGATCAGCAGCAGACCACCGCTGCCGGCCGTCAGGGCCTGCGTGGCGCCCGCGTCGGTCTCGGTGACGACCCAGTCGCCCCCCGTGTAGGTGAAGAAGTCGTTCATGTAGGTCGCGAACTTCGTCGGGACCGGTTGAACCATGTCCGCGAAGATCGAGTCCTGCGCGACATTGGTTAGGCCGCCGGGCAGCCTCGTATTACTATTGTTACCCACTTGTCTCTCC
>CALDHQ010000576.1 GCA_937894055.1 uncultured Polymorphobacter sp. | reverse complement strand
GCACCACGGGCATGGTCCACCTCCCCTGGGTCGACATCCACGTCATCCAGGAGCCGGATCACGTCGACAGCGCCAACACCAGCATCCAGCGCCCCTTCACCGAGGCCGAGCGCAAGTCGATCGTCGACAGCGCCGCCGGCCCGGGCGAGAGGCTCGCGGTCAGGCAGGAGGCGATGAGCAGGCCGACGTTCATCCCCGCTTAGCGCAGGGACTTCTTCCAGCGCGCGATCTCGCGGGCGACGGCCTTGGGGCCGGGCATGCCCGTGTTCTCGCGGGCGGCGAAGCCGCGCTTCAGGCTGAAGACCTCGCGCCAGCCCTTCGTGAACTCCTTGTCGGCGGTCAGCGCGGCGGCGTCGGAAAGCTTGTCGAGCGGCACGCCGGACTTCTCGGCGAGCGCGACGAGGCGGCCGACGGCGTGGTGCGCGTGGCGGAACGGCATGCCCTTGCGGACGAGCCAGTCGGCGAGGTCGGTGGCGAGGAGCGCGGGGTCGGAAGCGGCGGCGAGGCAGCGCGCCTTGTTGAAGGTCGTGCCTGCGAGCGTGGCGTCGGCGACGGCGACGGCGTGCGCGAGTCGGACACGGACGGCGGCGACGGCGAGGCGCCCGGGGGCTCCATGGCCGGCGGCGGAGCGGTCGGGCGTTCGTCGGAGAAGGTATTGCGAGTTCGACGCTCCCGCGCGGTTAGCGCGCACGCCGCGCTGCGCTGGCGTCGCTGCGCACGGCGCTGCGGCAGGTGTCAGCCGCGAGCTGCGGTGCCATTGGCCGCGCTGGCGGCGCGTGTGCAGGAAATCACTGCGTTGCGCGCCGCCAACCAGCCGACCGTGCCCTCCACCATCGGCTATGAACGCGCCACCAACCCGTTCGTGCGCGCCGCCACCGCCGACGAATTTGCGGCGCGGCGGTCGGGCAAGGACAGTTTCAAGGGGTAAGAGCCTCCGGCGGGCAGGCCAGCTCTTGTCCAAGACCGCGGCCTGCACCCATTTGTTTGGCGCTCTTCAATCGGGTGCAGGGGCAAGCCCCTGCCCGCCGGAGGCCCTTCAAACACTTGAAACTGCCAAATCCATGCTATGCTATGTGCGACGCAAGGAGAGCTGCCATGAACATCCGTGCCACGAAGCTGCTGCCGCTCGCGGCGCTGTTGCTGGGGCTGCAAGCTGCGTCCGCCACGGCACAGGACGCCGGCGCCGGTGCAACAATCGTCGCGCCGGCCGATGTCGGCAACAACCCCGCCGATCCGATGCTCGGTGGCAAGGACCTCGGGCCGTCGATTGCGTGCATTTCGACGGTGCAGATCCGCAAGATGCGCGTCATCAACGAAGGCGTCATCATGTTCCAGGTCGGCAACCGCTGGTATCGCAACGACATGTCGCCGGTGTGTCGCGGGCTGACGTCGAAGATGACGGTTGTCGACCGCCCGCACGGCGGCCAGCTGTGCGAAGGCAACATTCTCGATTTCGTGCTGCCCGGCGCCGCGATCGGCATGGGCGTGCATCAGGGCAGCTGCATGTACGGCCGCTTCACGCCGTATATGCCGCCACCGCCGCCGGCTAAGTAGCCGCGCGCGCCAGCACGATGTTGAGGTTGGCCGCGGCAATCGGCCGGCTGTAATCATACTGCCAAGCCACCGCGCGCAGGTTGGCGATGCGCCGGCCGAGCCGGGTGATGGTGGCTGCGGCGAAGGTATCGCGCATGCCGCCTTCGCGCATGAAATCGACCGTCACCGTTACCGGCTTGATTTCGGGCAGCGGCTCGTCTTCGGGCAGCGCCAGCACCAATGTCGACAGCGCCGCGAGTTCGAGCAAGCCGGCGATTGAGCCGCCGTGCAACCGGCCGGGCGAGCCGATCAGCGATTCGCGGTACGGCATGATGAGTTTGAGGTCGCTGCCGTCATGGTCGGCGATGACGCCGAGCATCACCGCATAGGGCAGGCTCTCGATGCGCTCGCCGCGCCCTGAACGGCGCAGTTCATTGGCCCAGTCGAGCGTCGTCATGCAGCACCCGGCAGCACGAAGCTGCCGACCATATTGGCGACGGGGTGATCGATGCTGTCCTGATAGGCAAGCCCGCGCACGAACGCCATCGAGCGCGTGTATTTGTAGCATTGCGCGCGGCCGATCAGCCGCTCGAACGGCGCCGGCGGGTGCAGATAGTCGAGCCGCATGTCGATCGTGGCAATCGGCATCGACTGGCGCAGCCCGGTGACGACGGCGATGCCGGCGGTCGAATCCATCAGCGCGAAGATCGCGCCATTGGCGATGACGCCGCTGTCGGGATAGGCGACGAGGTCGGGCGAATAGGCCATTTCGAGCTCGACCCAGCCATCCTCGATGCCGCGGAAACTGATGCCGAGCGCCCGCATGTGCGGCACATGATCGAGCGCGCGGCCCATCAGGCTGGTGCGGACAGCTTCATTCATGCGCGAGTTCGCCGATACGTGCGATCATTGAGGCCAGTCCCTGCGTGCGGTTCGACGAAAGGTGCTTCGCCAGACCGAGCTGGTCAAGCCGCGTGCGGATATCGGCAACATTCACGGCCGCCGCCGGCTGGTCCTGCACCAGCAACAGCACCAGCGCCACCAGCCCCTTCACGATGGCGGCGTCGCTGTCGGCCATGAAATGCAGCGTATCGCCGTTTCGGGTGGGGTAGAGCCAGACCTGGCTGGCGCAGCCGCGGACGCGGGTGGCATCGGTCTTGAGCGCGTCGGGCATGGGCTCCAGCGTCCGGCCGAGCTCGATGAGCAGGCGGTAGCGGTCGTCCCAATCGTCGAAGGCTTCGAATTCGGCCTCGACGTCATCGAAGGTGGTGGGGGCTGCCATGCCGCATGCGGTGCCCCGTGGCAGCGCCAAGGTCAAGTGGAGCCTCTTGATCCTCCCCGAAAGCGGGGAGGATCAGAGGTGATTAGAAATCGACGCCGGCGGCAATCGCTTCGAGCTTCTTGATGCGTTCGCGCAGGTCGGCGAGGTCGATGCGGTTGGCGACGGCAGGAATGTCGCCGCCGGTTGCCGGGCCGCCGGCATAGTGTCCGGCATCGAGCTGGTGGTGGCGCAGTTGCAGCCAGCCCTTCCAGCTCCAGGCGAACACCGCGCCGATGACGGCAATGGCGATCAGGCTGCAGGTGCCGAGCACGACGAGTGATTCAACGGGGAACATGAGCGATACTCCCTATTTGCGATCAATGAGTTTCGGGTCGCCGAGCGCGTCGATCTGGTCGGACAGGCGCTTGGCGGGGTCGACGGCGAGGCGTTCGAGCACCTGGATGCGCTCGTTGAGCCGGTGGATTTCGGATTTCATCTGCGCCGCCTCGGTCAGGCTGAGCGCGTCGACGGGCTGCGCCGGATGCGCGTGGCGCTGGCGGTAGATGCGTCCGAAGGTGGTGATCGCAACGATCAGCACGATCATCAGCGGGATGGAAAGTTCGGCCATTTCGGAGTTTCCCTGTTACAAATGCCGGTCAGTTCAGCGGCGGCAGCCGCAGGCTTTCGATTTCGGCGGACAGCGCGGTGCCCTTGTCGGTGGCAATGCGTTCGAGCACCTGGACGCGCGCTTCGAGTCGTTCGATCTTGGCAGCATATTGCGCCGCCGCTTCGCCCGCCGTGGTCGCCGCGAGTTCAACCTTGCGTTCCTGAATGCTGATCCAGCGCTTCAACGGACTGGCGAGGATGGCGACGATCGGGATCGACAGCGCGGTGATCGGGATCAGGGCGTAGATGACGTTTTCCATGGTCTTGAGCCTTTGTGTTGGTGTGCGGTCAGCGCAGCTGCTCGATATCGTCGGACAGTCGGCCGGCCTTGTCGGTGGCGATGCGTTCGAGCACCGCAACCCGTTCCTCGATGCGGCTGAGCTTGCCGCGCAGTTGTTCGTTTTCCTGCACCAGCAATTCGGTCTGGCGCTGGTGTTCGATCGCGGGGGCCTTGTGGGTCAGCCCGCCCCATTCATTCTCGACCGGATAGCCGTGGCGGGCACGGATGGCGGTGGTGATGACCCAGGCGACGATGCTCATCCCGATGATGACGAGGACGAAAACCGGTGAACCCCAATCCATGACCCTGACTCCCCTGCTAGCCGGCGCGCTTAGCGCAGCTGCTCGATTTCGTTCGAAAGGCGGGCGTTCGACGAGGTCATATAGGCCTCGACATCACGCAGCCGGCGGTCGACGTCGCGGAACGACGAGCGCACTTCGCGGATGGTGCGCTTGGGTGCGACGCGGACCTGCGTCCAGAACTGGTTCTGCTCGGCATCCTCGACATACAGCGCGTTCGGCTTGGGATTGGCGATCCAAGCGGTGGCGAGATAGATCAGCGGCAGGATGCTCAAGATGCCCGACACGGTCAGCACCACCGCGGCGATGCGCACCCAGGTGACATCCCAGCCGAAGTAGTCCGCGACACCGGCGCAGACGCCCATGAAACGCTTGTTGCGCTTGTCGAGGTAGAAGCTGGTGCGGCGGACGGACATTGGAATGCTCCCTGTAAGCGGGCGAAATTGGATCAGGCGTTGGGTGCGAGCCAGGCGATGACGAGGTAGATCAGCAGCACTGATCCGAAGCCCGCCAGTGTCAGCACCGCCGTGGCGACGCGGACCCAGGTCACATCCCAGCCGGTGTAGTTGGCGATGCCGGCGCAGACGCCGAGAAAACGGGCGTTGGCCTTGTCGAGGGCGAAGGATTTGGACAGTTCATTCATGACAATAACTCCGTGTTCGGCGGTCAGTGGCGCGGCAGCGTGCGACCCGATTGGTCGGTGATGCCGGTAGCGCGTTCTTTCCAGCCGGGGTGGTCGACGGTCATGATGCGCTCGATCGATTCGAGGCGGGCATCGAGCCGGCGGGCGGTTTCATGCATTTCATCGAGCATGTTCTCGTCTTCGGCGGTCATGCCCTTGGCGCGCTTCCACTGCGTGACGTAGTGCAGGATCAACCAAGGTAGTCCGATGAAGATGGTCGGAATGACGACCATCGCGGTGGCATCGATATCCATGACTTAGCCCTCGTTCTTGGTGTTGGCCGCAGCCAGGCGCGCCTTCATGGCGGCGAGTTCGGCAGCGACACCGTCATCGGTGCGCAGGCCGGCGATTTCATCTTCAAGGCTGGCCAGCGGCCCGCCGAGCGACAGTGCATCGGCGCGGCCTTCGGCCATGTCGGCGCGGCGTTCGATGATTTCGAACTTGGCGAAGGCATCCTCGATGCGCGGGCCCTTGTACATGGCGCGCATCCGGGTGCGGCTGTCGGCGCTTTCGATGCGGGCGAGCAGCGCGTTCTGGCGCTGGCGGGCTTCGCGCAGCTTGGCTTCGAGCTTGCGGATGTCTTCCTCGTTCGCCGACAGATGTTCGTCGAGCGCGATGACGTCCTGCAGCGTGCTTTCGGCGAAGTTGCGGGCCTTGGCGCGTTCGACCAGCGCGGCGGTCGCGAGGTCTTCACGGCCCTTCGACAGCGCCAGCTCGGCCTTTTCGGCCCAGCTTTCGGCGGCGGCTTCGGCGCGGGCGACCGCGCGGCGCATTTCCTTCTGGTCGGCGATCGTGCGCGCCGCGCCCGAACGGACTTCGACGAGCGTTTCCTCCATCTCCATGATGATCATGCGGATCAGCTTCGACGGGTCTTCCGACTTGTCGAGCAGCTCGGTCATGTTGGCGGCGATGATGTCGCGGGTGCGGGAGAAAATGCCCATTGCGATACTCCGTTACTAAAAGAGGTGGCAGGCCGGGGCGTGAGGGGGGGGTGAGGGAGCCGCCCCGGCCTGGTCGTTGTACCCTTGGCGGATCAGGCGGCCAGGTACACCGAAACTGAAGTCTCATTTGCGGCAACCTGCGCCGGGCCGGTGGCGGCGACGAGGCAGGTGGTGGCGAGCAGCACGGCGCCGACGACGCCAACGAGGCTGCGGGTCAATTGCTGGAAACGGGTGGTCATTGGTCTTCTCCTTGAACTCTTTGGCCGCTGCTTGGCGGCTCATGCCAAGTGCAATGCATGGAGCGTGCCAACTTTGTGCGGAAAATTATCACATTGAAATCGAACGATTTTATCATTTTCCGGACGAATTTTGAAGATGAACCCTTGCTGAATATTGGGAAATTACGCTAAACATTGGGAATGCAAGCGCCCGCCACACTTGTCGGCCAATCGCCGAGCTTTCTCGATGCCGTCGAACGCGCCAGCCTGGCGGCCGCACTCAACCGCCCGGTGCTGGTCATCGGCGAACGCGGCACCGGCAAGGAGCTGATCGCCGAGCGCCTGCACCGCCTGTCCCCGCGCTGGGGCGGGCCGCTGGTGACGCTGAACTGCGCCGCGCTGCCCGAAAACCTGATCGACGCCGAACTGTTCGGTTACGAATCCGGCGCCTTCACCGGCGCCACCCGCGCCCGTGCCGGCCGCTTCGAAGACGCCGACGGCGGCACGCTGTTCCTCGACGAAATCGCCACTTTGTCGGCCGGCGCGCAGGAACGCCTGCTGCGCGTCGTCGAATATGGCGAGCTGACGCGGCTCGGCTCGAACCGGCCGATTTCGGTCGATGTGCGCGTCGTCGGCGCCACCAACGAAGACCTGCCCGCGCTCGCGCACGCCAACCGCTTCCGCGCCGACCTGCTCGACCGCCTCAGCTTCGAAGTCGTGACCCTACCGCCGCTGCGCGCCCGCAAGGAAGATATCGCGCTGCTGTCGAACCATTTCGCCCGCCGCATGGCTGTCGAACTCGGCTGGAGCGGCTTCCCCGGCTTCACCCCCGCCTCGACCACCGCACTGGCCAACTACCCCTGGCCGGGCAACGTCCGTGAACTCAAGAACGTCGTCGAACGCTCGCTCTACCGCTGGGGCGACGCCGAAGTGCCGATCGGCGCCATCGTCTTCGATGCGTTCGACTCGCCGTGGCGCCCGACCGAATCGCTGACCACGCGCACCGAAGTGCCCGCGCTGCCGGCCCCCAAAATCGACCCGACCACCGATGTCGCCGCAACCACCGACGTCCTGCCCGCCGCCCCGTCGCTCACCGTCCCCGACCTGCGCGCCGCGATCAACAAATACGAACACGACATCCTGACCGAAACGCTGGCCCGCCATCGCCATAACCAGCGTGCGACTGCCGCGGCTTTGGCGCTGAGCTATGACCAGTTGCGGCATGCGCTGAAGCGGCACGGGATGCTTTGAAAAGAGCCTCCGGCGGGCAGGCCTGAGGCCTGCACCCGATTTTTGGTGAGGCGCCATAAATCCGCG
>CALDHQ010000575.1 GCA_937894055.1 uncultured Polymorphobacter sp. | reverse complement strand
ACCGGTACGCGCGCATAGGCGCCGGCTTGGGCTGCCGCGAATGCCGTCGCGGTATCACCCTGGACGATCAGCGCGACGGGCCGGTGCCGCGCCAGCACCGGCTCGAGCGCGGCGAGCACGCCGGCGACGACGCCGAGCGGCGTCTGGTGCGCGCGCATGATATCGAGATCGATGTCGGGGACAATGCCGAAACCGGCAAATGCCGCGTCGAGCAGGTCGCGATGCTGCGCCGAGGCACAGACGACGCACGAAAATTGCGGATGGCCTTCAAGTGCCAATATCAACGGCGCAAGCTTGATGACCTCGGGCCGGGTCCCGGCCACGAACAGAAGCGTTCGTCGCGGCGGGGACCAATTCGCCATTGTAACAGGCTACGCCGGTTCGGGGGCGCGGCGCAAGGCGGCATTGCGCGTGCCGATTCCGCCGGGGCGCTGCGGGCTTGATGCGAATCGCTTGCATTAGCCTGAGCACTAATGCTACTGGTTCGCAATTGCTGGAACATGCCGGCATTGGTGGAGGTCGCGTGATCGTTTGTGTCTGCAACGCACTGGGTGAGGCGCAAGTTCGCGCAGCGGCACGCGCCGGCTCGAAGCGCCCGGCGTGCGCCTATGCCCGGCTCGGTTGCAAGCCGGTCTGCGGCCAGTGCCTGCCGTTCGCCCGCCAGGTCATCCGCGACGAGACCGCGCGCGCCAACTGACGCCGTCGCGGCAATTTGGCCGGTTCTGCCGCGCCCGCATCGGCGCTATAAGTAAAGCATTGGCGCACGCAGAAAGGGCAGCCGCATGAAGGGCGACACCAAGGTTATCGAATTCCTCAACGCCGTGCTGAAGGGCGAATTGACCGCAATCAACCAATATTGGCTGCACTACCGGCTGCTCGACAATTGGGGCGTCAAGAAACTCGCCGATTATGAAAAGCACGAATCGGTCGACGAGATGAAGCACGCCGACCGGCTGATGGAGCGCATCCTGTTCCTCGATGGCCTGCCCAATCTGCAGGCGCTCGGCCGGCTGCGCATCGGCGAAACCGTCGAGGAAGTGCTCAAGGCCGACCTCGAACTCGAACATGAAGCACTCGCCCTGCTACGCGAGGCGATCATCCACTGCGAAACCGTCCGCGACTTCGGCAGCCGCGAGCTGTTCGTCGACATCCTCACTGCCGAGGAAGAACATGTCGATTTCATCGAAACCCAGTTCGAACTGATCGCCCGCACCGGCATCCAGAACTATATCCAGCTCAACAGCGAAGCGGCGGGGAGCTGATGGCACGCATCGATTTCATCGAACTGCCCGCCACCGACATCGCCGCCAGCCAGCGCTTTTACGCGACGGCGTTCGGCTTCGACATGACCGCCTTCGGGCCGAGCTACGCCTGCACGATGACCGGCGATGTCGACCTCGGGCTGCAAGCCGATGCCGCCGAAGCCACCGCCGCGCCATTGCCCGTCATCCACGTCGATGACCTCGACGCGGCACTCACGGC
>CALDHQ010000574.1 GCA_937894055.1 uncultured Polymorphobacter sp. | reverse complement strand
GTTCAGACGTGTGCTCTTCCGATCTTGGTTCTGATCGGTAAACAGGCGATCGACGGCGACAATAACGCCGTCGGCCAGATGCTGGCGGGACTACTGAATTGGCCGCAGGCCACCTTCGCGTCGAACATCGAGGTCATTGCCGGAGAAGCCGTGGTTACCCGAGAGGTCGACGGCGGTCTGCAGACGATCGCGGTGAACCTGCCCGCCGTCGTCACCGTCGATCTGCGTTTGAACGAACCGCGCTTCGCATCGCTGCCTAACATCATGAAGGCTCGCAAAAAGCCGCTCGAGGTCAGGCCTGCCGCTGACTATGGCGTCGATGTTGCGCCACGCCTGACCGTCATCAAGGTGCGTGAACCCGAGATCCTCCACATAAGGCAACAGCCGGTCAGCCAGTTCGCGACGAAGCCCTGGGCGTGCGCGGCGTTGCACAGCTGCATCGTCGCGGCACCTGCCGAAAGCTCCTGTTCCCAGCGCGGAATGTGGCTGGCCGACACCGGCTGGCTGACGACGATCACCAGGCACGGCGCCTGATGCGCGAAGTTGCGGATCGCCTCGATTTCGGTGGCGCCGGGGGCTGCGTGTTCGTGGCGGTAGGCGGTTTCGAGCAGCGCTGCGAACCCCGCGCGCGCTTCGGGGGCGACGGTTATGAAGCGCCACGGCGCCAGCTTGCCGTGGTCGGGCACGCGCGCCGCGACGGCGAGCATGGCGGCAAGTTGCGCGGCATCGGGGCCGGGGGCGACCATGTCACGTGCCTTGCCCGAGCGGCGGGTCGCCAGCAGCGCGCGCGGCGACGAGATATCGTTGAAATTGTCCATGACGGCGGGGCTAGCATCGCTGCCGGCGCGGCGCCAGTGGTCAACACGGCGCATCGTGGCAGCGCGGCCCCTTCCTTTCCGCGAAAGCCACGCTAGTGTGTTACCTAACGCGCCCGAGTCAACGTGCGCCGTGTAACGCTTAAAGATAGGGGAATAATGGCAACCAAGGCAGCGGCCGCAGGGGAAACCTGGTTCGGCCATCCGCGCCAATTGGCACGACTGTTCACCACCGAAATGTGGGAACGCTTCGGTTTCTACGGCATGCGGGCGCTGTTGACGCTCTACCTTGCCGACCACTTCCTGTTCAGCGACTCGACGACGAACGGCCTGTATGGTGCGTTTACCTCGCTGGTCTATCTGACGCCGCTGTTCGGCGGGCTGCTCGCCGACCGCTATCTCGGCTCCAAACGCGCGGTGAAGCTCGGCGCGATCCTGATGTCGATCGGCTATCTGACGCTGGCGTTTGGCGGCGAAGCTGCCAAGCCGTACGCCACCGTCGGCGGCCAGCGCTACGAAGTCGTCGTCGAAAAGACCGGCGAGGACCAGAACCAGTACATCACCATCGGCAACGAAAAGCTGCAGATCGACGGTCAGGCCGATGGCTCGATCGCGCTCAACCGCGCCGACGGCAGCACTGCGCAGACGGTGGCCGGCAGCGATTTCGTCTCGAGCGCCGAGCGGTCGAACTTTCACGTGCTGCTGATGCTGGCGGCGCTGTCGATGATCACCGTCGGCAACGGCTTCTTCAAACCAAATATCTCGACGATGGTCGGCTCGCTCTATGCCGACGGCGACCGCCGCCGCGATTCGGGGTTCACGATTTTCTACATGGGCATCAACGTCGGGGCGCTGCTGTCGCAGTTCCTGCTGCCGCTGGTCGCGGTGTATTTCGGCTGGTCGACAGGCTTTGCGCTGGCGGCCGCGGGCATGGCGTTCAGCTGGGTGCTGTTCCAGTTCGACGGTGGCCGGCTGGCGAACTACGGCAACCCGCCGGTCAGCGCCGGGCCGGACCGCAGCAAGCTCATCTATATCTGCGCGCTGATTGCCATTCCGGTGGTCTGGCTGCTGTTCCGCAACATGATGGACGGCGCCGATGCCGCCGCCGCCGCCGCCAAGGACGGCAGCGGCTTCATCGGTTACATCGCCTCGCTGCCCATCCTCGGCAAGTTCCTGTTCTTCACCTTTTTCGTCGCCGTCATCGGCATCCCGATCTGGGCGTGGCGCACCGGCACGCGCCAGGAATTCCAGATGATGGTCGCGGCGTTCGTGCTGATCGTCTTCAACGTGGTGTTCTGGACGCTGTTCGAACAGGCCGGCAGCTCGCTGACCTTCTTCGCCGACCGCAACACCGACCGCGACCTTGGCTTCTATCTGGTGCCGGCGGGGCAGGTGCAGGTGTTCAACGCGCTGTTCATCGTCGCGCTGGCGCCGGTGTTCGGGGCGCTGTGGCTGTGGCTCGCCAAGCGCAACATGGAGCCCGGCATCCCCGTCAAGTTCGCCATCGCGCTGATGGGCGCCGGGCTGGGCTTCCTCGTGCTGGTTTACGGCGCGCAGTTCGCCGGTGATGACTTCAAG
>CALDHQ010000573.1 GCA_937894055.1 uncultured Polymorphobacter sp. | reverse complement strand
CCGCCCCGCCGACTCGATCACCGGCGCATCAAGCAGTGCGGCATAGCGCGCGCCGTCGAGCGTCGCCGACATCGCCACCAGCCGCAAGTCGGGCCGCAACGCCCCGCGTACGTCGAGCGCCAGCGCAAGGCCTAGATCGCCCTCGAGGCTGCGCTCGTGGACTTCATCGAACAACACCGCCGCGACGCCCGCCAGCTCGGGATCGTCCTGCACCATGCGCGTAAAAATACCCTCGGTGAGCACCTCGATGCGCGTTTCGCGCCCGATCTTGCTGTCGAGGCGAGTGCGGTAACCGATCGTCGCCCCCACGGCTTCACCGCGCAGCTCCGCCATGCGCTCTGCCGCCGCCCGCGCCGCCAGCCGCCGTGGACTGAGCAACAGGATGCGCTTGCCCGCCGCCCAGGGCCGGTCGAGCAACGCCGGCGCCACCATCGTCGTCTTGCCGGCGCCGGGCGGCGCGACGAGGACTGCCGTGCCGCCTGCGTCAAGCGCGGCGATCAGCTCGGGAAGGACGGATTCAACGGGAAGAGAGATTTCAGAGCCTCCGGCGGGCAGGCAAGTCTTTGTTAAAGCTTGGAGGCCTGCACCCATTTGAACAAGAACCATCGTCATTCCCGCGAAGGCGGGAATCCATCTTGCCGTCAGTGCCGCAGATGGATTCCCGCCTTCGCGGGAATGACGAACATAAATTCATCGGGTGCAGGGGTCACCCCTGCCCGCCGGAGGCTCTAGTACGCCCGCGCTATCGCGAACTCGACGGTTTCGGTCAGCGCGGCACGGGCGCTGCTGTCGGGGAAGCGCGCCAGTGCGTCGATGGCGCGGGTGCCGTAGTGACGCGCGCGCGCGAGCGTGTCCTCTATCGCGCGGCTGGCGCGCATCAGTTCTAGCGCATGGGCGAGATCTTCGTCGCTGCTGCGGCGGCCCTGCATGGCATCGCGCCAGAAGGTGCGTTCATTGGCGCCGCCACGGGCATAGGCGAGGATGACGGGCAGCGTCACCTTGCCGTCGCGGAAATCATCGCCGCAATCCTTGCCCATGGTGACGGCGTCGGACACGTAATCGATGGCGTCATCGACAAGCTGGAACGCGATGCCGAGGTTGCGGCCATAGGCATCGAGCGCGGCTTCGACGCTGGCATCGCGCTCGGCGACGACGGCGGCGATCTGACAGGCGGCCGAAAACAGCACGGCGGTCTTGGCCGAAATGATTTCGAGATAGCGGTCTTCGGTGGTTTCGACGTTGCGCTGGGCGGTCAACTGCGCGACCTCACCTTCGGCAATGACCGCCGAGGCATGGCTAAGGATTTTGAGCACGCGCAAGCTGCCGTCTTCGACCATCAGTTCGAATGACCTCGAGAAAAGGAAGTCGCCGACCAGCACGCTGGCGGGATTGCCCCAGACGGTGTTGGCGGTCGCGCGACCGCGGCGAAGGTCCGACCCGTCGACAACGTCATCGTGCAGTAGCGTCGCGGTGTGAATGAACTCGACACAGGCCGCTAGCTTGTGGTGACGCGTGCCGGCATAATCGAGCAGCCGCGCGCAAGCGAGCGTCAGCATCGGCCGAAGCCGCTTGCCGCCACCGGCAATCAGATGCCCGGCGAGTTCGGGAATCAGCGACACCGGGCTCTGCATGCGGTCGAGAATGACCTTGTTGACCGAGGCCAGCTCGGGGCCGGCGAGCGCCAGCAGCGCATTGAGCGACGGCGTTGTATCGCTGCCACGGCCACGCGGGCGGATCGGATGAACGGATGCGGTCATAGGGGCTACCTTTAGCGTGCGGGGCTGCCAGCACAAGTCTGCCGAATGCTGCTTTGGCGGTGATCTGCCCGAAAACACCGGCTTTTGCCATGTGCCGCATGGTCGCGCTTGCCCAATCGCGCGCGCTTGGTGAATATGACGCGCGACAGCTTCTCCGGTTCCAGGATCCAACGCATGACCGACTCAACCTCGACAGCCGATGCGACGCTGCGCAGTTATCGCGAAAGCATCGACAACATCGATGCCGCGCTGGTGTTCATGCTCGCCGAACGCTTCAAGGTGACGCAAAAGGTCGGCGAGCACAAAGCCGCAACAGGCATGCCCGCCGCCGATCCCGGGCGCGAGGCTGCGCAGATTGCCCGGCTGCGCGCATTGGCCAAGTCGGCCAACCTCGATCCGGAATTTTCCGAAAAGTTTCTGCGTTTCATCATCCAGGAAGTCATCCGCCACCACCAGGCGAGCGGCGCCGCGGGCTAGCCTGCCGCCGGTAGCTGCAATGTGACGGCGAGGCCGCCGAGGTCCTCGCTTTCGCCGAGTTCAACGCTGCCGCCATAGATTTCGGCCACGTCGCGGACAATCGCCAGTCCGAGTCCGGTGCCGGGTTTGCCGGTGTCGAGGCGGGCGCCGCGTTCGAACAGCTTGCCGCGGTCGACTTCGCTGATGCCGCAGCCGTCATCCTCGATGACGATGCGGATGAACGGCTCGCCGTCGACGTCGACTGGCGATGTTGTCACAAACACCCGGCCACCACCGTATTTGGCCGCATTGTCGAGCAGATTGCCGAGCATTTCGTCGAGGTCCTGGCGTTCGCCACGGAAAACCAGAGTTTCGTCGCCGGTGATGTCGATGACGGTGTGGCGATCGGTGTGGATGCGTTCGATGGTCCGCGCCAGCGCTTCGAGCGATGGCCAAAGTTCGGCGCGTGAGGCACTGGCAGCGCGGCGGCCGGCGGCGCGGGCGCGGGCCAGATGGTGGTCGACATGGCGCTGCATGATTGCGGTTTGCGTCGCGACGGTTTCGGCCAAATTGGCGCGGCCGAGTTGCGCTTCGTTGATCAGCACACTCATCGGCGTCTTGAGCGCATGCGCAAGGTTGCCGGCGTGCATCCGCGCTGCCTCGGCGGCTTCGGCGTTGTGGTCGAGCAGCTCGTTGATTTCAGCGACCAGCGGCCCGATTTCGGGCGGGAAGTCGAGCGGCACGCGCTGTGATTGGCCCGAGCGAATCGCGGCGATGGCACGACTGACGCGGCGCAACGGCCAGAGCCCGTAGGTCGATTGCAGCGCGGCCAGGATGAGCAGCCCAAGGCCGAGTATCGAAAGCGACCACAGCAATGTCGACCTTAGCTGGCGCAGCTGCTGATCAAGATCGGGGGTGCTTTGCGCGACCTGAAAGTGGAACATCATCGGCGAGCCCGGAATCTTGGCGTCACGCTCGACGACGCGCAGTGGCTCGTTGGCAAAGTCGGCGCTCGCATAGCGGCACGGATTGCGGCAATCGGCAACGGTATTGGGCTTCAGCGTCCGGTCCCACAGCGACCGCGACTTGAACGGCAGGTGGCCATTGGCCGAGATCTGCCAGTACAGCCCCGAATAGGGTTCATAAAATCGCTGGTCACGCATTGGCAGCGTGAACAGAATCTCGCCCGCCGGGTCGATTTCGGACGTCGCCACCATCGCGGTGAGGATGTTATTGAGCTGGTTATCAAAATTGCGGGTAATCGCCGCAGAGAGCACGCGGTCGAGCGCGATGCCACCGATCAGGAGCAGCGGGATGATCCACACCGCCGCCAGCGCAATCATGCGCTGCGTCAGCGATCCGGGCGTAACTGCCCAGACACGCGACCGCGCCGCAATGAGCGTGGGGTCAGGTCGCCGGATCTTCGAGGCTGTAGCCAAGGCCGCGCGTCGTGCTGATCAGATCGGCGCCCAGCTTCTTGCGGATGCGCGTGATGAAGACTTCGATGGTGTTCGAATCGCGGTCGAAATCCTGATCGTAGATGTGTTCGATCAGTTCGGTGCGCGACACCACCTTGCCCTTGTGGTGCATCAGATAGCTCAGCAGCTTGAATTCCTGCGCCGTCAGCTTGACCGGCACGCCGTCGAGCGTCACGCGGCCCGAGCGGCCATCGAGGTGCACCGGCCCTGCCGTCAGTTCGGAGGTCGCATTGCCCGACGAGCGGCGGATCAAGGCGCGCAGCCGCGCCACCAGTTCCTCGGTCTGGAACGGCTTGGCGAGATAATCATCGGCGCCTGCATCCAGTCCGGCGACCTTGTCCGACCAGCTATCGCGGGCGGTCAGCACGAGAACGGGGAATTTGCGCCCCTCCTTGCGCCAGCGGTCCAACACGGTCAGACCGTCAATTTCGGGAAGACCCAGATCGAGGATGACAGCGTCATAATTCTCGGTCGAGCCCATATAATGGCCGTCTTCGCCATCAACCGACAGATCCACGGCATATCCTGCACCCTCCAGCGTTGATTTCAACTGCTGGCCGAGTGTCGGTTCGTCTTCCACTATAAGGATGCGCATGCTGTCCCCTTCAAATGCTGTAATGATGTTGGAAATGGGCTAGCAGATTAGCCGCCGCACGCAAAATCCTATCAACGCTGGCGCAGGACGCTGCCCGTTCTGCCATCGACATCCACGAAACCCGGCCGGGGTGTGCCGAGGAGAACGAAGATGGCGCTTGCAGTTTTAAGATCGGAAGAGCGTCGTGTAGGGAAAGAGTGTCTT
>CALDHQ010000572.1 GCA_937894055.1 uncultured Polymorphobacter sp. | reverse complement strand
GCATCGCACCGAGCAGGTCATAGCCGGTGGGCGCCGCCTTGGGCAGGCCTTGCCCCGCCAGCATGATGCGTGCCGCCGCGGCCTCGGCGGGGACGATTTCGACGGCACCGTTTTCGGGGTTGATGCGGGCATGATAGTTGCCGGCTTCGAGCGCGGCGATGACGGCGGCACGGTCGGCTTCGGGCAGCGCCGGAAACAGCGGGCGATAGTCGGGGGTTCGCAACGTCATCCAGCCGACGACGCCGATCAGCACGACGAGTCCGGCAATAATCAGCGGCAGCGATTTGCGCACCGCCGGCTGGCCGAGCACGCTGCTGCCCCACAGCCGCGCCCCGGCAAGTGCCGCGGGCATCTGGAGAACCGACTGGGGGACCAGCTCGCTCATGCCATTACACCGGCATGCTCATGATGTCCTTGTAGGCGGACAGCAGCTTGTTGCGGACCTGCAGCGTCGCTTCGAAGCTGATCGAGGCCTTTTGGCGCGCCAGCATGACGGCGGCGATATCGACGGTGTCGCCGCGTTCATAGGCAGTACTGACTTCTCCGGCGCGGGCCTGCGCGCCGTTTGCGGCGGCAAGCGCGTCGGTGATCGCGGCTTGAAACCCGCCCTGCACCGGCGCGGCAACGGGCGGTGCCAGCTTGGCCGTCAGCGCGGCGTTGCGTTCGAGGATGGCACTGCGCAGCGCCAGCACACCGCGCGTATCGAGGCCGCCGACGGGAGGCAGGCTCACTGGATGGTTTCCAGCGCTGCAGGTGCGCGCAGCGGCGGCGGCATCGTGCCGGCCATCGCGGCGAGCTTGTAGCGCAGCGTGCGTTCACTGATGCCGAGCCGGTGGGCGGCCTCGCCGCGCTTGCCGGCGCAGTCAGCGAGCACGGCGCGAATGGCATCGCGTTCGCGTTCGCGCACTAGTCCGGACAGCGACGGCGCGACCGCAGCTTCGACTTCGCCGCCCTGATCGAAGCACAGGTCGTGCGTCTCGATACGGTCGCCATTGGCGAGCACCTGCGCACGCTGCAGGACGTTATCGAGCTCGCGGACATTGCCGGGCCAGGCGGCGGCGTGCAGCCGTGCCAGCGCCGCAGGCGTCGGCCAGCGCAACCCGGTGCCGCTGCCGGCGGCGCGCAGCAGCAAGGTGGCGGCGAGCGCGCAAATGTCGGCCGGGCGCTCGCACAGCGCCCGCGTCGCCATCGGGAACACCGCGAGGCGGTAATAGAGATCGGCCCGGAAGCGGCCGGCGCGAACCTCGGCAGCGAGGTCGCGGTTGGCCGCGGCGATGACGCGAACGTCGATAGCGACGGGTGTCGTCGCGCCGATCGGCAGCACTTCGCGCTCCTGCAGCGCGCGCAGCAATTTGGCCTGCAACGCCAGCGGCAGTTCGGCGATTTCGTCGAGCAGCAGCGTCCCGCCGTGTGCGGCGCGGAACAGCCCGCGCGCGCTGGTCGCGGCGCCGGTAAAGGCGCCGCGCTCGTGTCCGAAGAGCATGGCTTCGAGCATGGCTTCGGGGAGCGCGGCGCAGTTGACCGCAACGAGAGGGGCGTTGCGGCGGGGGGAAAGGTCATGGATGTGGCGCGCCAGCACTTCCTTGCCGGTGCCGGTCGGGCCGCCGATGAGCACGCTGACGTCGCGCACGGCCACTCGCGCGGCCATGTCCATCAGCATGCGTGTGGCGGGGTCCGCCACCGCGGGCGCTGTGCCGCGCACCAGCGCAGCAATCAGCGCGGCGGCGAAATCGGTATCTGCGGCTGAAAATGCAATCGAAGCGGGATCGCCGCCACTCGCGGTGACCAGCACGGGGACGTCACTATGGCCGACGACAATGACGTCGCGCCGGCCGGGCGTCTGCTGATCGGCTGTCACGAGCTCGGTTGCGGCATTGGCTTGCAACACAAGCCCGGCGCTGACCAGCGCGTTGCCCAGTCCCGGATGCAGGCGCCTGACGGCGGCGCTGATCGTGATCGACGGCGTGCAATTCCCCATGGCCTGGCTCCCTGCTGGCTGTGCAGGAAGCTTCGCAAACATCGTGCCAGTTGAGGGACACAGGGGGAGTCCGGCGCGTTGTGCGGGCACGACGGCCGATGCGTCAAAAATCTGGCGGCGGCGGCGTCAAGAAATTGACGCGTCTGTCAAAAAATTGACGCGGGGCTCAGGCCGCTATGGCGGCGGCAACGGTCGTGGCAATCCAGCCGCCGCCGAGCACGCGGCTGCCGTCATACACCACCGCAGCCTGCCCGGGGGAGACGCCAAATTCGGGCGTGGCAAAATCGATCTGGAAGATGCCGCCGACATCGCGCGTCATCCGGGCAGGCGCAGCGGCGGCCATCGATCGCACCTTGACCATGACATCGCGCCCGGCGCCCAGGTCGGGACCGATCCAGTTGGGCTCGTCGAGCGTCAGCGCCGCGACCGCCAGTGCAGCGCGCGGGCCGACGACAACGCGCCGCGTTTCGGGTTCGATGCGCACGACATAGACCGGGGCAGCAAGCCCACCGAGTTCAAGGCCGCGGCGTTGGCCGACGGTGAAGTTGATCAGCCCGGCGTGGCGGCCGAGCACGTTGCCCGACAGGTCGACGATATCGCCCGGGGCGTCGGCTTCAGGGCGCAGCTTGCGCACGACCGCGGCATAGTCGCCGTTCGGCACGAAGCAGATGTCCTGGCTATCGGGCTTGGCGGCGACGCTGAGGCCCAGCCGCGTCGCGTGTTCGCGCACCGCGCGCTTGTCGAGGCCGCCGAGCGGAAACCGGAGATAATCGAGCTGCGCCTGCGTCGTGGCATACAGGAAATAGCTCTGGTCCTTGCCCGGATCGACACCGCGATGCAGCTCGGCACCTTCGTCGCCCATTACCCGGCGGACATAGTGACCGGTCGCCAAGCAATCGGCACCTAGGTCGCGCGCCACGCCGAGCAGGTCGCGAAACTTGACCGTCTGATTGCAGCGCACGCACGGCACCGGCGTGCGGCCGGCAAGGTAGCTGTCGGCAAAGTCATCGATGACGCTGCCCGCGAACGCGCTTTCGTAGTCGAGCACATAGTGCGCGATGCCGAGCCGGTCGGCGACGCGCCGTGCGTCATGGATATCCGAACCCGCACAGCACGCCCCCTTGCGCGCCAGTGCCGCGCCATGGTCGTAAAGCTGCAACGTCACGCCGATGGTTTCGCAGCCGGCTTCGGCACACAGCGCCGCAACCACCGAGGAATCGACCCCGCCCGACATCGCCACGACGACGCGGCTGCCGCGCGGCGGCAGTTCGGGTAGCGTATTCAGGGTATCGACCGGCATCATGCGCCCGACTTAGGCGCACCGGCCGCGAGGTCAACCCCGCACGACGCCGCAAGCAGCCCGCAGCAGACCGGCGCTTAACCACGAACTTGGCTTAGGTTGCCGGTGCCGACGCCGTTTTTCGAGGCAGTGTTAGTTGCGTAAAGGCTTCACCAATGGCGACACTTGCGTCGGAACCACTCCATGACGGCTTCCCTGATTCCGTGATCGGCCCGCTCGGCACGCCGCTGACGCTGGCCCAACTGCCACCGCCCGACACGCGACGCTGGGTGGTCCGCCGCAAGGCCGAAGTGCTCGCCGGTATTCGCGGCGGGCTGCTGACGCGTACCGAGGCGTGCAGCCGCTACCGTATCAGCGAGGAGGAGTTGCAGCTTTGGGAGCGTGCGCACGACTGCGCAGGGGTACCGGGATTGCGCGTCACGCGTGTGCAGGTCTATCGACCGGTGTTCGAGCGCAAATGAGCCACGCTCATGCGTGCTCAATACGGCATCAATGACTTATTATCGTTCTTAACTTATCTTAAATTTTACGTTATTAAGGAAGGAGTCGGGAACATTGCCGCCTCCGCATACACGGGGAAGGCATAAAACAGGGAATGAATTGTGAGAATATTGCTCGTAGAAGATGACAAGCTGATGGCGCGGACGCTGGCGCTGATGCTGACCCAGGCTGGCTTCGAGCATGAATCGGTCGAAAGTGGTGAAGAAGCCATCGAAATGGCGCGGCTGTATGATTACGACGCCATTCTGCTCGACCTCAATCTTCCCGATCTCCACGGCTATGAAGTCTTGCGGTTGCTGCGCCTGTCGCGGATCATGACGCCGGTACTTATCCTGTCGGGCGACACCGAGACAGCAGCAAAGGTTTCCGGATTCAGTTTCGGTGCCGATGATTATGTAACGAAGCCCTTCCACCGCGACGAAATTCTGGCGCGCATTCATGCCTTGATTCGCCGCGCCAACGGTCACAGCAACTCGGTTGTCCGTACCGGCCCGATTTCGCTCGACCTCGCCGCGCGCACCGTCGAAGTCAGCGGCAACCGTGTCCATCTGACCGGCAAGGAGTTTGCCATTCTTGAAATGCTGTGCCTGCGCAAGGGCATGACGCTGACCAAGGAAATGTTCCTCAACCACCTCTACGGTGGCCGCGACGAACCCGAACTCAAGATCATCGACGTGTTCATCTGCAAGCTGCGCAAGAAGC
>CALDHQ010000571.1 GCA_937894055.1 uncultured Polymorphobacter sp. | reverse complement strand
GCCGACACCCTGGAGAATTTCCAGAAGGAAACCGGCATCAAGGTCAATTACGACGTCTATGACTCCATGAACATGCTCGAGGCCAAGCTTTTCGCCGGCGGCTCGGGCTATGACGTGGTGTTCCCGTCGCTGACGCCGTTCCTGGCGCGACAGGTCAAGGCCGGCATCTACCGGCTGATGGCGCCGTATCTGTCGTGCCGCAGCGACGGGCATTATTCGGACACGCTGCGCTCGGTCGCCGCCGCCTCGCCGCTCGATCCGGTGATGGCGATGGAGGCGCTCGCCGACGCGATGAACCTCAACGCGCTCGATACCGTGACCGACCGCGAACTGGTGGCGCTGTTCGAGACGATCAGCGCCAAGTCGCATCGCCAGGCGCTGCTGCGCGCCTATCTCGGCTTTGCCTTCTACGACATCACCGTGCTGCCGCTGCTGCAGGGCGACGGCATCGACGAATTCGACGAGATCATGGTCGACCGCATCTCGCCCGCCGACGCCAACAGCCTGAGCCGCGGGCGGGCCACCGTGGCGCTGGCCAAGGCAACGACATCAGCCACCAGCACCGTCGATCCGGTCAGGGCCAGCCCGCTCAAGGGCACGCAGCTCAATTCGTTCGGCGCGTTCTTTTCGCGCGCCTACCGCGAGAACGACTATTTGTGGGGCCGGCTGCACGGCGCCGAGCGGCTGATCGATATCGTCGCCTCGACCTTGCCCGACCATCAGGCGATCGCCCCCGAACGGCTGCGCGCCATCAAGGCGCGGGCGTTCGCCGCCATTCTGACTGCCGAGCGCGACGTGCTGACCAGCATTCCCGACCTGATCGAATCGCTCGACGCCGATATCGCGGTGCTGATGGCGGCCAGCGGCGGCCCGGCCAGCCCGCTGCCCAGCGCCGAAGACAATGAATGAGCGGTAGCGCGCTGCAGCGTACGCTGGTCGCCGCATTGGTCTATTTTGCCGTGGTGTTCGCGGCGGGATTCGTGTTCGGCACCATCCGGACGCTGCTGCTCGTCCCGCGCATCGGTGCCCTGCCCGCTGTCATGATCGAAGCGCCGTTGATCCTCGCAGTGTCGTGGCTGGTGTGCGGGCGGGTGCTGACGCACTGGGCGGTGCCGCCGCAATGGCCATGGCGGCTGTTGATGAGTGCGACGGCGTTCGGGCTGCTGATTGCCGCCGAAATGACGCTGGCGCGGGTGCTGAACGGCAGCAGCCCGGCGCAGTTTCTGGCGAGCTATGCCACCGCCGCCGCCAAGCTCGGTCTTGCCGCGCAGTTGCTGTTTGCGACGTTGCCGTTGCTGCGCCGGCGATAAATTCGCCCAAGGGGGCGCTAGGGCGTTTCGCTGCCTTGCAACATGAATGACCCCATGCTAGGGCCACCGCGCTCGCGCAGACCGTGCCTTCCGGGGCATTTCGCGCGTGTGCATTCAGGTCCAATCCTTTGGAAATGGCGAGGTTCGTGGAAACATCGGGCGGAATTGTTGCTGGTATCTCGGGGCGTTACGCCACCGCTTTGTACCAGCTCGCGCAGGACGCGAAGGCAACCGACAAGGTTGCTGCCTCGCTGGCCGCGCTGACGGCAGCACTCGCCGAATCGGCGGACCTGAAGTCGCTCATCAATAGCCCGCTGGTCGATCGCGCCGACGCCGGCAAGGCAGTTGCCGCCACCGCCAAGGCGATGAAGCTCGACAAGCTGACCAGCAATTTCCTCGGCGTGCTCGCCCAGGGCCGCCGCCTTTCGGCGCTGCCCGCGATCATTGCCGACTTCGGCAAGCTTTCGGCCGCCGCGCGCGGCGAAGTCACCGCGCACGTCACCAGCGCCCGCAAGCTCGACGCCAAGCAGACCGCCGCGTTGCTCGCGCAGCTCAAGACCGGGCTGGGCCGCGACGTCGCGCTCGACCTGCATGTCGATCCTGAAATTCTCGGCGGTCTCGTCGTGCGCGTCGGTTCGCGCATGATCGATTCGTCGATCGCCACCAAACTCAACACACTCGGACAGCGACTGAAGGGCTGAACATGGATATCCGCGCCGCAGAAATCTCGAAGGTCATCAAGGACCAGATTGCCAACTTTGGCAACGAAGCTGAAATCAGCGAAGTCGGCACTGTGCTGTCGGTCGGTGACGGCATCGCCCGCGTCTACGGGCTCGACAACGTCCAGGCGGGCGAAATGGTCGAGTTCCCCGGCGGCATCAAGGGCATGGCGCTCAACCTCGAAGCCGATAACGTCGGTATCGTCATCTTCGGGTCGGATTCGACCATCAAGGAAGGCGACACCGTCAAGCGCACCGGCACCATCGTCGACGTTCCCGTCGGCCGCGGTCTGCTCGGTCGCGTTGTCGACGGCCTCGGCAACCCCATCGACGGCAAGGGCCCGCTGACCGACGTCACGCGCGCCCGCGTCGAGGTCAAGGCGCCCGGCATCATCCCGCGCCAGTCGGTCAACGAACCGATGCAGACCGGCCTCAAGGCGCTCGACGCGCTGGTGCCCGTCGGCCGCGGCCAGCGCGAACTGATCATCGGTGACCGTCAGACCGGCAAGACCGCTGTCGCCATCGACACCTTCATCAACCAGAAGATCACCAACGCCGGCGCCGATGACAAGAACAAGCTGTTCTGCATCTATGTCGCCATCGGCCAGAAGCGTTCGACGGTCGCGCAGATCGTCCGCGCGCTCGAAGAAAACGGCGCGATGGAATATTCGATCGTCGTCGCCGCGACCGCGTCGGAGCCTGCCCCGCTGCAGTTCCTCGCGCCCTACACCGGCTGCACGATGGGTGAATATTTCCGCGACAACGGCATGCACGCCGTCATCGTCTATGACGATTTGTCGAAGCAGGCCGTCGCCTACCGCCAGATGTCGCTGCTGCTGCGCCGCCCGCCGGGCCGCGAAGCCTATCCCGGCGACGTGTTCTACATCCACTCGCGCCTGCTCGAACGCGCCGCGAAGATGAACGCCGACAATGGTTCGGGCTCGCTGACCGCGTTGCCGATCATCGAAACGCAGGCCGGCGACGTTTCGGCCTACATTCCGACCAACGTGATTTCGATCACCGACGGCCAGATCTTCCTTGAAACCGAACTGTTCTACCAGGGCATCCGTCCGGCCATCAACGTCGGTCTGTCGGTCAGCCGCGTCGGTTCGGCCGCACAGACCAAGGCGATGAAGAAGGTCGCCGGCTCGATCAAGCTCGAGCTCGCGCAGTACCGCGAAATGGCGGCGTTCGCGCAGTTCGGTTCGGACCTCGATGCCTCGACGCAGCGCCTGCTCAACCGCGGTGCCCGCCTGACCGAACTGCTCAAGCAGGGCCAGTACCAGCCGATGCCGTTCGAAGAACAGGTCGTCAGCATCTTCGCCGGCGTCAACGGCTTCCTCGATGCCGTGCCGACGACTGCGGTGACGCGCTTCGAAGCCGGCCTGCTGTCGGACATGCGCAACAACCACGCCGATCTGCTCGCCGCCATCCGCACGTCGAAGGACATTTCGGATGACAGCAAGGCAAAGTTGAACGCTGCAATCGGCAACTTCGCCAAGACGTTTGCGTAAACTGCTTTAACCGTCATCCCCGCGAAGGCGGGGATCCATCGGACCCAAGATGGATTCCCGCCTTCGCGGGAATGACGAAATGAAGAGAAGAAATGGCCAGTCTTAAACAGCTCAAGATGCGCATCGCTTCGGTGAAGTCGACGCAGAAGATCACCAAGGCGATGAAGATGGTCGCCGCGGCGAAGCTGCGCCGTGCGTCCGAAGCCGCCGAAGCCGCGCGCCCCTATTCGGAGCGCATGGCCGCCGTGCTCGCGTCGCTCGGCAGCAAGGTCACGCCGGGACCCGAATCACCCAAGTTGCTCGCCGGCACCGGCAGCGACCAGGTCCACCTGCTCGTCATCGCCTCGTCCGAACGCGGGCTGTGCGGTGGTTTCAACACCAACATCGTCCGCCTCGCGCGCCGCAAGATCGACACGCTGATTGCCGAGGGCAAGACCGTCAAGCTGCTGTTCGTCGGCAAGAAGGGCCGCGCGCAGTTGCAGCGCAGCCACGCGTCGCACATCGTCGGCAGCATCGACATCAGCGAGATGAAGCGCGCCGGCTTCAGCGACGCGCAGCGCATCGCCGATGCGATTGTCGCACGCTTCAACGACGGTGAATTCGACGTCGCGCACCTGTTCTTCGCGCGCTTCCGTTCGGCGCTGGTGCAGGAACCGACCGAAATCCAGCTGATCCCGGTGGCCATTGCCGGTGCGACCGACGACACGCCCGCCGCTGCCACCTCGTCCGCCGACTATGAGCCCGACGAGGAGCTGATCCTCGCCGAACTGCTGCCGCGCAACCTCAGCGTGCAGGTGTTCCGCGCCTTGCTCGAAAACGCCGCTTCGGAAGAAGGCTCGCGCATGACCGCGATGGACAATTCGACGCGCAACGCCGGCGAAATGATCAACAAGCTGACCATCACCTACAACCGCACCCGCCAGGCCGCGATTACCAAGGAGCTGATCGAGATCATCTCCGGCGCCGAAGCGCTTTAAGAATTCAGGAGAAGTACCCATGGCAAAAGCCCCCGTCACCGCCAACATCGGCCGCATCACGCAGGTCATCGGCGCCGTTGTCGACGTGCAGTTCGACGGCGACCTGCCGGCGATTCTGTCGGCGCTCGAAACCAAGATCGGCGACGTTCGCCTCGTGCTCGAAGTGGCGCAGCATCTCGGTGAAAACACCGTCCGCACCATCGCCATGGACGTCACCGACGGTCTGGTCCGCGGCCAGGCGGTGACCGACACCGGCAGCCAGATCCGCGTCCCCGTCGGCCCGGCCACGCTCGGCCGCATCATCAACGTCATCGGCGAGCCGATCGACGAGCGTGGCCCGGTGGGCGCCGCAACGACGATGCCGATCCATGCCGAAGCGCCGCTGTTCGTCGACCAGTCGACCGACAACTCGATCCTCGTCACCGGCATCAAGGTCATCGACCTGCTCGCGCCGTACGCCAAGGGCGGCAAGATCGGCCTGTTCGGCGGCGCCGGCGTCGGCAAGACCG
>CALDHQ010000570.1 GCA_937894055.1 uncultured Polymorphobacter sp. | reverse complement strand
GCACATGGCGGTTGTCGGGATCGATCATGTCCAGCTGGCGATGCCGGCGGGTGGCGAAGTGGCGGCGCGCGGCTTCTACGCCGGGCTGCTCGGGATTCCCGAGGTGCCCAAGCCGGCGCATCTGCAGGCGCGTGGCGGCTGCTGGTTCGAAGCGCCGCCGCTGCGTGTGCACCTGGGCGTCGATGCCGACTTCCGGCCGGCGCGCAAGGCGCATCCGGGGCTGCTCGTCGACAATTTCGAGGCGCTGTGCGCAGCGCTGACGGCGACCGGCCATGAGGTCACCATCGACGCCGAAGACCCCGGCCATGTCTATGTCGATGACCCGTTCGGCAACCGCCTCGAACTGATTGCCGCGACGGTCTGAGCGCGCGCCCACCGCGACAAGCTGCCGCATTTCGGGTTGTCAGCCGCCCGACTTGCTGGCAATCATTGTGTCAATAAATCGGGCCGGAGCGCGGGGCGAACCCCGGCGGTATTTGGGGAGAACGGACATGGCAACCAAGGGCACAATCGCGGCGCTGCCGCTGCTGGCGCTGGTGCTGACACTGGCGGGCTGCGGCGACAAGGCCGCCGACAAGGCCAAGGCCGAAGCCGAAGTCACCGCCAAGGCCGAAGCCGCCAGCCCCTATCCGCTCAAGCCCTTGTGGGGCGACACCCACCTCCACACCGCCAACTCGTCCGACGCTTTCGCGCTCGGTGCACGTCTCGGGCCGGAGGATGCGCTGCGCTTTGCCCGCGGCGAGGCGGTGACATCGACCACTGGCGTCAAGGCCCAGCTCGAACGGCCGCTCGACTTCCTGGTGGTGTCGGACCACTCCGACGGGCTCGGCGCGATCAAGGCGATCTATGACGCGCCGCGACTGATGCTGCGCGATCCGACACTGCGGCGCTGGCACGACATGATGCACGAAGGCCCCGCCGGCATGCAGAAGGCGGCGGGCGAGCTGATCACCGGCTTTGCCAACAAGACGCTGCCCGCGTCGATGATGGACCCCAGCAAGAACGCCGAGCGCACCAAGACGATCTGGACCGACCAGAACGCTATCGTCGAGCGCTACAACGAGCCCGGCAAGTTCACGAGCTTCTTCGGGTTCGAATATACGCTGATGCCCGACGGCAACAATCTGCACCGCATCGTCATCATGCGCGACGGCAAGGCGCAGGCCGACCAGGTCGTGCCATTCTCCTCGACGGTCGGCACCTC
Source organism: uncultured Polymorphobacter sp. (assembly GCA_937894055.1). Classification (GTDB taxonomy): domain Bacteria; phylum Pseudomonadota; class Alphaproteobacteria; order Sphingomonadales; family Sphingomonadaceae; genus Polymorphobacter_A. Next base: position 2,377 of record CALDHQ010000570.1, on the reverse strand, counting down.
GGTCGACCAGCTGTGGGACTATATGGACACCTATGAAAAGACCACCGGCGGTCAAATTCTGGCGATTCCGCACAACAGCAACGTGTCGAACGGGCTGATGTTCCAGCTGACGCAGACCGACGGCAAGCCGATGACCGCGGCCTATGCGGCGCGGCGCGCGGCGCATGAACCGGTCGTCGAAATCACCCAGATCAAGGGCGACAGCGAAACGCATCCGTTCCTGTCACCCAACGACGAATTCGCCGGGTTCGGCCAGGCCGGCTGGGAGCTCGGCAACCTGTCGATGACGCAGCTCTCGACGCCGTCGATGTACACCGGCAACTATGTCCGCGCCGCACTCCAGCACGGGCTCGAGGTCGAGGCGAAGACCGGCGTCAACCCGTACAAGTTCGGCGTCATCGGCTCGACCGACTCGCACACCGCGCTTTCGACGGCGGACGAGAACAACTTCTTCGGCAAGCACGCCGGCGTCGAACCCAGCGCGGCGCGCGCGATGTTGCCGCAGTCGCTCGGCAAGGCCGGCCGCGTCGGCTGGCAGTATCTGGCGGGCGGCTATGCGGCGGTCTGGGCGAAGGCCAACACCCGCGCCGAAATCTTCGACGCGATGAAGCGCCGCGAAGTCTATGCCTCGACCGGCCCGCGCATGACGGTGCGGTTGTTCGGTGGCTGGGATTTTGCTGCCGCCGATCTACAGGGCGACTGGGTCAAGGCCGGCTATGCCCGCGGCGTGCCGATGGGCGGCGACTTGAAGCCTGCCGGCAAGCCCGGTGCGCCGACGTTCATCGTCTCGGCGCTCAAGGATCCGATCGGCGCCAATCTCGACCGCGTCCAGATCGTCAAGGGCTGGATCGATGCCAAGGGCGCCACGCACGAGCAGATCTACGACGTTGTGTGGAGCACACCGGCAACGCGCAAGCCCGGTGCCAATGGCAAGCTGCCGCCGGTCGGCGATACTGTCGACTTGAAGACGGCAACCTATACCAACAGCATCGGCGCGCCGACGCTGCAGACGGTGTGGACCGACCCGGCGTTCGATCCGGCGCAAAAGGCATTTTATTATGTCCGCGTGCTCGAAATCCCGACGCCGCGCTGGGTCGCCTATGACATCGTGCGCTACAAGGCCAAGGTCGGCCCCGAGGTGCAGTTGAAGTCGCAGGAACGCGCCTATTCGTCGCCGATCTGGTATGATCCCAAGGCCTAAGCTGCAGCGCGCGTGACCATTGCCGAACGTGCGCGCGGCTGGTTGCGCGAACCCTTGCTGCATTTCGCGCTGATCGGACTGGCGATCTTTGCACTCTATGGCTGGCGCAATCCGGTCGATGATGACAGCCGTACCATCACCGTCACCGCGCCGCGGGTCGAGGCACTCGCGGCGAACTGGGCGCAGGCGTGGCAGCGCCCGCCGACGCCGGCAGAAATCGACGCGCTGATCCGCGACGATATCAAGGATGAAATCTACTACCGCGAAGCCGTGCGGCTCGGGCTGGCGCGCGACGATGACGTGGTCCGCAAGCGCATGCGCAACCGCATGGAGTTCGTCGCCACGTCGCAGGCCGAAGCGCGCGTGCCGACCGATGCCGAACTGCAGTCCTGGATGGACAGGGACCCGGCGCGCTACCGGCTGCCGCCGCGGCTGAGCTTCGACCAGGTCTATCTTGGCGGTGCGCGTGACGGCGCCGCGGCGCTGACCGCCAAATTGCGCGCCGGTGCCGATCCGGCAATGCTAGGCGAGCATGGCACGCTGCCGACAGCGATGAACGGCGCGGATGCCGAAGCCGTCGGCAGCAGCTTCGGCGACGGCTTTGCCGCTGCGGTCGCAGTGCTGCCGGTCGGTCAATGGTCGGGCCCGGTCGAATCAGGGCTGGGCTGGCATCTGGTGCGGTTGCGCAAGATCACGCCGGGGCAGACGCCGACGCTGGCGATAGTACGCCAACGCGTCGAAAACGACTGGCGCGCCGATAATCGCCGCCGTGCCGAAGCGGCGGCGTATCAGGCGCTGCTCGACGGCTACACCATCAGAATCGAAAAGCCGCAGGACTAGGGGGTTTACCCCCTCGCGCTTGGCGGCGTGCGCGGCTAGGCTGGCACGCGTCTCATGAACATCTACCTGCCCATCGCCGAAATGTCGGTCAACGTCCTGGTCATCATCGGGCTGGGGGCGCTTGTCGGGTTTCTGTCGGGGATGTTCGGCATCGGCGGCGGCTTCCTGACGACGCCGCTGCTGATTTTCTATGGCATCCCGCCCGCCATCGCGGTGGCGTCGGCGGCGACGCAGATCACCGGCTCGAGCGTGTCGGGGGCGCTGGCGTACTGGAAACGCGGCGGCGTCGATGTCCGCATCGGCGCGGTGCTTATCGCCGGCGGCGTCGTTGGTGCG
>CALDHQ010000569.1 GCA_937894055.1 uncultured Polymorphobacter sp. | reverse complement strand
TAGACCTCGTCGGGCTTGAGCGACTTAGGCTGGGTCCAGGGCATGGCACGCTGGACGTAGTCGAACAGCGAGGAAATGGTCGGCAGCTTCATGAATACGGTACGATCACGGGTTGGCCCTGCGCTCAGGCTGGCCACCCTGCCCGTTGTCATCCGCATGAACGCCGCGGAGGAAATCTCCGGCCTGCTGACGGGCGCCCTGCTGCTCGTTGCGCTGACCGGGAGCGTGGAAGCCGGGAAACTCGTCGCCGCCCGCGCCGGAATGAGCCTGAAGAAATCGACGATGGAACTTGGCGGCAGCGATGCCTTCAAGCACTTGCGGCAGCCGGCCCCAACGCGTGATCGCGGCAAACTTGTCGGGGTCCAGCGTGTCGAGGCTGACGTTGATGCGGCGCATCCCGGCATCGAACAGCGGTTGCGCATATTTCGCCAGCTGCGAGCCGTTGGTGGTCAGCGTGATTTCTTCGAGGCCGTGGCCGATATGGCGCGCCAGCTGCTGCACCAGCTCGACAATGCCGCGCCGGACCAGCGGCTCGCCGCCGGTCAGCCGCAGCTTGGTGGTGCCGCGCCGGATGAAGGCGCTCGCCAGCCGGTCGATTTCCTCGAAGCTCAGCACATCGGCCTTGGGCAGGAACGTCATGTTTTCGGACATGCAATAGACGCAGCGGAAGTCGCAGCGGTCGGTCACCGAAATCCGCAAATAGCGGATGGCACGCCCGTACGGATCGACAAGCGGGGCCGTCGATGGGCGGGATGCGACCGGTGTGCGTGCTGCGTTGACCGTTTCCATGGTGCCAAATTGGCCGCTGGCGCGTGCGAAGTCCACCCCTGCGCGCTTGTGGCAACTTGTGGGCCCTCTGGCATGCGCGCTTTTGTCGAAAGTTGCTGGCCGTGCGCCGGCAGTCGCGCTACCATTAATGGCGCAAAATGATTGGCGACCGATGCTCAAGGCGAACAGTCCCGCAATCCTGATTTTTTCGCCGCGATACGCGCGCGAACTGGAAGCGGTGACGGTGGAGTCGGGGCTCGATGCGGCGGTGGTGCGCACGCTCGAACAGGCGCTTGCCGGCTTTGCCAGTCCCGAAACACGCAGCATGATCGTCGATGCGCGCGGCGCCTTTGTTGCCGGGCTCGGCGCGGCGCGCGAACTGGCGCTGCAGGTCGAGGCGCGGCGCGGCGCGCTGCTGGTGCTGCTGTCGAAGAACGACGCCGAGGCCGAAGCGACGGTCGGGCGCGCCGGCGCGACGCATGTGCTGACCAGCCCGTTTTCGAATTCGCAACTGGTGTCGGCGATCGGCTTCAGCCAGCTTCATGTCGAACGGCTCGACAATGTCGCCAGCGGTCGCAGTGTCGACAGCGATGCCTCGCGCCGTGATCCGCTGACCGGACTGGCATCGGCGGCACATGTCCGCGGCTGGCTCGAACTCATCCTTGGCGCCCCGTCGGACTATGACCCGCGCGCCATCCTGATGATCGTCGCCATCGGGCGCTTTGGCCAGCTCAACGCCTCCTATGGCCGCAATGTCGCCGATGCGGTGCTCAAGGACGTCGCTGCGCGGCTGCAGGCGGTGGTGTCGGCATCGGCGGCGGTCGAAACCGTCGAACCGCGCATGGTGGCGCGGCTGGCCGGCGCCGAATTTGCGCTCGTCCTGCCCGGGCCGGTCCGCCTGTCCGACGCGACGCAGTTGGCGGAACAGGTCAACGCGGCGTTCGAGGACGACTTCATCGTTGGCGACAACCGTATCCATCTCGGCTGCCGCATCGGTATTGCCGTCGCCGATTCGGTGGCGAAACCGGCGGACAACCACGACACCGTCAGCGCCGAGGCCACCGAGGCGCTGTTTCGCCAGGCCAGCGCGGCGCTGTTGCAGGCGCGGGCCCGCGAGCCCGGCAGCATCGAGGTGTTCCAGTCGGCGCCGGGTGCAGAGCGCATCCTGCGCATGGCCGGGCTCGAGACCGACCTGCGCACCGCACTCGTCACCAACCAGCTCGAAATGGTGTTCCAGCCGCAAGTCGAAATCAGTTCGGGGCGCATCGTCGGCGCCGAGGCACTGGTGCGTTGGCAGCATCCGGTGCTCGGGCAGCTGTCGGCCGAAACCTTGCTCGAA
>CALDHQ010000568.1 GCA_937894055.1 uncultured Polymorphobacter sp. | reverse complement strand
CTTCGCCGACTTGCTGGATGAACAGCGGCTTCATGCCGAAGCGGTCGCGCGCCATCAGTAGCGAGCGGTCGGCGCTGTCGAACAGCGCGAACGCGAACATGCCCTCCAGCGCACGGATCGCGGTATCGGGGTCGCGGTGCAGCAGCATCTGCAGCAGCACTTCGGTGTCCGATGTGGTGCGGAACGCGACGCCTTCGGATTCGAGCTGCGCGCGCAGCTGGCGGTAGTTATAGATTTCGCCGTTGAAAATCAGCGCGTAACGCCCGCTGGTGTCCCAGAACGGCTGGTCCGAGCGCGCATCGACATCGACAAACGACAGGCGTGTGTGCGCGAAGCCGGCGCCGGGGCCGGCGTGGACCTTCTGCGAATTGGGGCCGCGATGGACGAGCGACTGCATCGAGGCGTCAAGGCGGGCGCGGTCGGGAACGACCTCGCTATCGGTGACAATCCCGAAAATCCCGCACATGCGTGACGACCCCCTTGACGATGACGCGCCGGCGATGCCCGCGCCCGCCGCTTCCAATTACGGCCTCTGCCGCCGGCAAGCCAGCGCAAAGGTAGCGGCAGGGCATCAGGGCTTTCCCGTAGTTCGTTGCGGGGCGGCATATGTTATGCTCCCCGCGTTTCGAGGGGACAGGCCATGCATTTCCGTTCGCTACTCGCCTTGGTGTTGGTCGCGCCGCTGCCGGTGACCGCCGCCGAACAGGTCGTCGTGCCGCCCAAGGCGCGCTACTGGATGAGCGCCACGACCGCCAACGGCATGAGCATGTCGGGCGGCATGAGCCAGGCCGACATGATGAAAATGGCGATGGGCGGCGGCGGCGCGAACAAGCTGCTCGACCTCGACCTCGGTTCGACACTGGCACCGACCGGCGGTGGCCCCAAGGCCGATGCGCTGATCCCGCCCGGCATGAACATGGGCGCCAGCCTGCCGCTGACCACGCCGGTCGCCAAGCCGGCACAACGCACGCCTGAACGCGAGGATGACGATTTCGAACGCCCCAAGGGCAAGCTGCTGCTGTTCTGGGGCTGCAGCGAAAAGGCCCGCCCGGGTCAACCGGTGGTGATCGACTTTGCCGCGATGGCGGCGGGACAAGTCCCGCCCAACCTGTTCGCCGGTGAACGCATCCGCATCGCCCGGCCGCCGAGTTCGGGCAATTCAAAGACCTTTGGTGAGTGGCCCTATGGCGACAAGAACCCGCGCAGCATTCCCGCCAACGCCAGCCTGATCGGCAACCAGCGCGTCGAGGGCAACTACAGCCCGCCGATCAGCTTTGAGCTGACGCAGGACTGGCTGGCGCCGCTGACGCTGTCCGGCCGCGGCAATGGCGCCGGCGGCCAGACGCTGGCCTGGAACGCCGTGCCCGCCGCCACCGGCTACGCCGCGACGATGATGGGCGGCGGCAAGTCGACGAGCGGCGAGGACAGCACGACGATGGTGTTCTGGAGCTCGTCCGACGTGCAGACCTTCATCAGCGGGCTGACCGACTATCTGGCGCCCGCCGAAGTGCAGCGGCTGATCGGCAAAAAGATGCTGATGCCGCCGTCACAGACGCAATGCGCAATTCCAGTCGAGGCGCTCAAGGCGGTCGATGGCGGCATGGTTTCGATGGTCGCGCATGGCCCCGAAATCAATCATGTCTCGCCGCCGCGCCCGGCCGATCCCAAGGTGCCCTGGGTGCAGGACTGGGTGTCGCGCACGCGCTTCCGTTCGACCGCCGGCGCGATGCTGGCGGACGGCGAGCTGATGACCAGCATGGGCGGTGGTGGTGGCGGTGGTGGCCACGCCGCAGCATCCGGCAGCCCGGCGCCGAACGCCAATTGCCCGCCACCCGCGAGCGCCAACCCTGCCGAAGCCGTGGGTGGCGCAATCGGCGGCAGCCTCGGCAGTGCGATGGGGTCGATGTTCGGCGGCAAGAAGAAGAAGGTCGATCCGAACTGCCCGCAATGATGGTTTCAAATCGCGCAGCTGATCCCGGCGCGCAGCACTTCGGACACGAGTTGGCGGTCGCCGGGCTGGTTGAGCTGGCGCGCGATGTCGTTGAGGCTCATGCGCCCGACCTTGTCCTTGTTGAGCTGCGCCAGCGTCGCCAGCCGCTTCATCTGGTCACGCGACAGCCGGTCGGCGAGCCGGTCGCCAACGCAGCGCGCCTGTGGCTCGGGGATGCCGATCTTGACGAGTTCGGTGGTGATGCGCTGCGCCGGTGTCGCGCACGCCATTGAGGATGGCCGGGTCTTCCCAGCGCGCGTCCTGTTCGGCCAGGCTGGGGTTCAGGGTTTCGTCCAGGCCGAAGACATTGCCGCCGGTGGACAAGTCCATGCCGGTGGCGGCGATGGCTTGCTGGTAGGGCGTCAGCGCGGCATCGGCCGATAAAATGGGAAAGGGAGCCGATGATTGCGCCCGGCCAGCCTGGGCGGCAAAGAGAGCAAAAATAAGCGAGAGCAGACGCACACGCATCGCAGAGGTGAAGCGTCGTGCGGGCGGCGATGCAAGCGGTGAATGGTGGTGGCGCCGAGTGTTACTTAAACCTGACAAGTGATGCCGCGGGAGGGGATTACGCCATGGGTTGACCGCCGGTGACTTTGTCACCGGCGCGCTGCCAGCGGTAGAGCAAGGGGGCTTTGGTGCGGTCGAGTTGCTTGTAGAGCGCAGGGTCGGCGCGTTTGAGGAGTTCGAGTTCGGCGAGACCGGAGGCGTCGCAGTTGAGGAACCGCGCGTAGGGCTTGAAGTGTTCAGGCCGGCCGATGATCCGCGAGAGATCGGGGGGCGGTGGCGCGACGGGGCTGCGGTCGAGCGCGAAGAAAGCATAGGGCAGGCTCCGGAGGTCGATCCCGGCGCGTTGGCCGAATTTCACCCAGTCCGGCGTGGCAAAAATCTCGGAGGGTGGCGGGGCGAAGAAATGACACCAGTCGCGGGCATGTGCGGGTGCGAACACGCCGCAAGGGCCGCCGTGGGTGCAGGGAGCGACGACGTTGAAGGGCGTGCGCAGGGTCTCGCGGATGGCGCCGAGTTGCCGGCTGACCTCGTGGGTGCCGGGCTCGACCCAGATCACGCTCTCGGCCCGGGCAACGAGGGCATCGAGTTCGGCGCGGGCGGCGGGGTTGAGTTCGTTCAAGACGTGGCTGATGAGGAGAAGGCCGACGGGTTCGTTGCCACGGATTACTGTCTGGGGCGCGGCGTCGACGTTGAGGCCGGGGAATTGGCGGCGGGCGGCCGCGGCGGCGAAGTCGACGGCGAGCGGCGAATGGTCCCAGACGTGAAGTTGGGTGAAGTGGTCGGCCGCGCCGAGGGCGGAGAGCACGCGGCGACCGGCGACGCCGCT
>CALDHQ010000567.1 GCA_937894055.1 uncultured Polymorphobacter sp. | reverse complement strand
GTGACGGCCTGGTTCGGCGCGCCAGCCCAGCTGTTCGAGCTGTTGCACTTGAGGATGGTCGGGATCTGGCCGGCAAAGGTGTCGGCACCGGCCTCCAGCATGCCGAGCGGCGCGGCATAGGCGCTGAGGCCGGCGTCGATGGCGAGCTGGTAATGGTAATGCGGGTCATACGCCGGCGGGTTCGGCGCGAAGCTGCGTGCCGGGCCGTGTTCGAAACCCTGGTCGACCGGCAGGATGACCATCTTGCCGGTGCCGCCAAGCCGGCCCTGCATCAGCATGCGGGCGAGGTTGCCCTTGGTGCCGGGGTTGTCGCTCTCGTAGCGGCTGAGGATGGCCTTGACGGCGCGGGTCATCGACATGACGGGGGTCCCTTTGCGTGTTTGAATACGAATGCAGGCCCCATTAGCGGCGACTGCCCGCTGCCACAACCTGCAGTTTGCGGTCAGTCGCGGAAGTGGATTTCAGCGACAGCCACGAACAGCTCGAAGATTTCCTCGGCGATTTCGGTGGCTTCGTCTTCGGGCATGCTGGCGAGCGTGTTGTCGACGGCGCCCTTGGCCAGGCCACCGTCGGCGCCGCGGACGGCCCCCGCCACAGTCATGCGCATCACGATGTCGTTGAAGCGCAGCCGCTGTTCGGGCGGGAAATCCTCGCCCGACAGGCCCTGGATTGCGGCAAACGCGGCGCCGATGCGTTCATGGATGCTGTCGGCAGAGCGCGCCAGCTTCCATGCTGCTGGATACAGCGCTTCCCAAAGTGCGTCGCCGTCGAGTGTCATGTTTCCCCCTTCAAATGCCGGTTGGCTGGTGTGGTCAACGCGCCGGCGGCACTGGCACCGCCACCAGGTTGATGGCAATCGAGATGCGCTTGTGGGCGCCATGGTATGGACGGACAGCATGGCTGAGCCAGCTCGGAAACGCCACGATCAGCCCGGTCTCGGGCCGGAGCAGCACTTCGCATTCGTAGCGCTTGCCATCGGGCGCGCGGTAGCGAAGGTCGGGTGCCGCCATCATCGTCATCGGGAAGCGCGGATCAAGCAGCATCAACTCACCGCCGAGTGCCGGATCGCTGCTGCCGCCATAGCCATCGTCGACATAATAGACCGCCGACCAGATCGCCCCGGCATGGGCGTGCGTCTGGTTTGCCGCACCGGCGGTGGAGACATTGGCCCAGGCCTGCGGTACCCACAGAAAGCGCGACCGGCCCTGTGCCGCGACATCGGTGGTGTTGCGGCCGCACAGATCGATTACCGTTTCAACGAGGCGCTGCATCGCCGGGCCGCCCCAGTCGATCATATCGGTTGTCGAATGCCAGCCGCCGATGTTGGAAATCTGTGCGGCAGGGCCGGTCGCCATGCGGGCGAGGATCGTGTCGCGCAATGCCGCGTTGGCAACGTCGGCGTCGGGCAATCGCGCCTTCAGCAGCGGCGTTGCGAAAAGTCCGTTCAGCTCTTGCATGCCGCTTGCGACTTGAGTGTTTCGACCCCCGGTAGCGCTTTGCCTTCCATCCATTCGAGGAAGGCGCCACCGGCGGTTGAGACATAGCTGAAGCTGCCCGCGACGCCGGCATGGTTGAGCGCCGCGACGGTATCGCCGCCGCCCGCCACCGACACCAGCTGCCCGGCTTCGGTCAGCGCCGCCGCGGTGCGTGCCAGCGCCACCGTCGCGGTATCGAACGGCGGTGTTTCGAACGCGCCGAGCGGCCCGTTCCACACCAATGTCCGGCAGGTCTTGAGCACATCGGCGAGCGCTTCGACCGCTGCCGGGCCGACATCGAGGATCATCTCGTCAGCCGCGACTTCATGGACGTTGACGGTACGCGTCGGCGGATTGGCGCGGAATTCCTTCGCCACGACAACATCATACGGCAGATGCACGGTGCAGTTCGCAGCCTGCGCGGTATCCAGAATCTGCAACGCAGTGTCGCGCAGATCATGTTCGCACAGCGACTTGCCGACATCGACGCCGCGCGCCGCGAGGAAGGTGTTGGCCATGCCGCCGCCGATGATCAGGTGATCGACGCGCGTCACCAGATGCTTGAGCACGTCGAGCTTCGACGACACCTTGGCACCACCGACGACCGCCGCCACCGGGTGCTCGGGCTGGCCCAGCGCCTTTTCGAGCGCCACCAGCTCGGCCTCCATGGCGCGACCGGCGAACGCCGGCAGCGCGTGCGCGAGCCCCTCGGTCGAGACATGGGCGCGGTGCGCCGCCGAAAACGCATCGTTGACGTACAGGTCACCGAGCGCCGCCATCGCCGTCACCAGTGCGGCGTCGTTCTTTTCCTCGCCGGCGTGGAAGCGGGTGTTTTCGAGCACGGTGATCGACCCGTCGGCGACTTTTGCCGCTGCTGCGCCAATGGCGTCTGCAGTGCAGCCATCGAGGAAACCGACGTCGCGGCCCAGAACCCCCGACAGCGCCGGAACGACCTGGCGCAGCGACATCGCTGCATCCGCACCGCCCTTGGGCCGGCCGAAATGCGCCAGCACGAATACCTTGGCACCGCGGTCGGCGAGTTCGGCCAGCGTCGCAACGGTGGCACGCAACCGCGTGTCATCGCTGACATTTCCGTTTGCCATCGGCACATTGAGGTCTTCGCGGACGAGCACGCGCAAACCGCGCACATCGCCCATGTCGTCGAGGGTTCGGAAGGCGCTCATCGGATCAGATCAGCTTGCCCATCGCGACGGCGGTGTCGGCCATGCGGTTCGAGAAGCCCCATTCATTGTCGTACCAGCTGACGACGCGCACCAGCTTGCCGGCAATGACGGCGGTTTCCAGGCTGTCGACGGTCGAGCTCGCCTGGTTGTGGTTGAGGTCGATCGACACCAAAGGCTCGTCGGTGAACGCCAGAATGCCCTTGAGCGGGCCCGATTCAGACGCCGCCTTGAGCACGCCGTTGACTTCGTCGCGGGTGACGGCACGACCGGGCACGAAGGTCAGGTCG
>CALDHQ010000566.1 GCA_937894055.1 uncultured Polymorphobacter sp. | reverse complement strand
ACAGCCCGTCGCGCACCGAGCCTTCGGCGGCCCGGGCGATCAGCGCCAGCGCCTCGGGTTCGGCGGTGACGCTTTCGAGCACTGCGATGCGGCCGAAATGGTCGGCGAGCATCTCGGCGGGGATGCGCCGCAAGTCGAAGCGCTGGCAGCGCGACAGGATCGTCACCGGCACCTTCTGGACTTCGGTGGTGGCGAAGATGAACTTCACATGCGGCGGCGGTTCCTCGAGCGTCTTGAGCAACGCGTTGAAGGCGTTCTTCGACAGCATGTGGACTTCGTCGATGATGTAGATCTTGAAGCGCGCCGACACGGTGGCGTAGCGCACCGCCTCGATGATTTCGCGGACGTCATCGACGCCGGTGTTCGACGCGGCGTCCATCTCGACGACATCGATGTGGCGGCCGGCGGCAATCGCTTCGCAGGCATCGCAGACGCCGCACGGGCTGATTGTCGGGCCGCCGGTGCCGTCGGGGCCGGTGCAGTTGAGCGCCTTGGCGATGATGCGCGCCGTCGAGGTCTTGCCGACGCCGCGGACGCCGGTCAGCAGCCAGGCCTGGGCGATCTGCTGGCGGGCGATGGCGTTGCCGAGCGTGCGCACCATCGCGTCCTGCCCGAGCAGGCTGTCGAAGTTCGACGGGCGGTACTTGCGCGCCAGCACGCGATACGCCGGCGCCGGGGCGATTTCGGGAATTTCGTCGGCGGGAAACAGCGCATCATCCATGGCGACAGCGATACGCCGTCGCATAGAGTCGCTGCAAGCGATGTTAGAGGTGGGAGCCGGGAACGACCCAGAACGAATTCGTTACGGCTGCTTCCTTCCGGACCTGACCGGGTTGGCGAGTGCTCTGCCCGCCCGACTCCCGCGCCGCATATGGTTCAACTGGCGGCAAGATGCAAGGATACAGCGCTTGGCGCGTGCGGGAAGCGCGGCTATGTAGCCTGCGATGCAAGTGTTTTCCTCTGGCGAAAGTGTCGCTTCCGCCATGCGCGGCGGCGTCGTTGCGCTCGGTAACTTTGACGGTTTCCATGCCGGCCACCAGGCGGTTGTCGGTCGCGCACTGGCGCGTGCGCGGGCGGAAGGCCGCCCGGCGCTGGTCGCAACGTTCGACCCACACCCGGCACGGCTGTTCCGCCCCGATGCGCCGCCGTTCGCGCTGACCCGGCTTGACCAGAAGCTCGAGCTGTTTGCTGACTTCGGCATCGATGCGACGGTGGTGATCCCGTTCGACACGGCGCTGGCGGCGTTGACGGCGCAAAGCTTTGTCGGGGACTGGCTGCACGCGCGCATCGGCACGGCGGTCGCGGTGTCGGGCGCTGACTTCACCTTCGGCACCAAGCGCAGCGGCAACACCGCGCTGCTCGCCGAACTGGGGCAGGGGCATGGTTTCGCCGCGGAAGTCGTCCATGCGGTCAGCGACAGCGGCGGCGTCATCTCCTCGACGCGCATCCGCGAGGCGCTGCGCGACGGCGAGATCGCGGCGGCGACGGCACTGCTGACGCGGCCGTTCGCGATCCGCGGCGAGGTGCAGCACGGCGCCAAGCTGGGGCGCACGCTGGGGTTCCCGACGGCGAATCTGGTGCTCGGCGCCTATCTGCGGCCGCGCTTCGGCGTCTATGCAGTGCGCGCGCGGCTGGCCGATGGCAGTGTCGTCGGCGGCGTCGCCAACCTCGGCATCCGGCCGATGATCGAACCGCCGGTCGAACTGCTCGAAACCTTCCTGTTCGACTGGTCGGGCGATTTGTACGGCCAGACCATCGATATCGAACTGGTCGAGTTCCTGCGCCCCGAATGGAAGCTCGACGGCCTCGACGCGCTCAAGGCGCAGATTGCCGTCGATAGCGACAACGCCCGCGCAGCGCTGGCGCGCACGGCGCGCTGACCAAGCTCTCAGGCACGAAAGGGCCTCCGGCGGGCAGGCCTCGGGCCTGCACCAATAGTTTGGCGGCGTGCAACCATGGCCAGCGTCGCGTCCGATAGCACCG
>CALDHQ010000565.1 GCA_937894055.1 uncultured Polymorphobacter sp. | reverse complement strand
GCCGGAGGTCGCGGCAATTTCGACGCGACGGCGTTCGAACTGCTGCGGCGCGACGCGCTGGTAAACCCATTCGCCGCCGTAAATGTCACGGATGATTGCCGAAGCCGGCACCACCAGCCCGCTGCTGGCCCCGCGCATCGGCAGTTCGACGCCGACGCGCTGGCCGATGCGAAACGCCCGGTCGGCGTTGGCGAGCGCATAATAGAGGTCGACGGTGCCTGCGGCTGCATCGCTCGAAGGTAGCGCCCGGACCGGGCGGGCACTGTGCGGCGCACCGCCGTTGCCCAGCGGCCGCACCAGCGCGTTGGTATCGCGCACCAGCGCATCGAGGTCGCCGCCGGACACCGGCACGCGCACCCAAAGCGCGGTCTGCGACGCCATCGCCGACATCGATGGGCCAAGCAGCCTTCTCTGGGCATGAGCCGCCGCTAGCGCTGCCTCCGCCGTCTTCAATTCGGCACGGGCTTCATCGCGCGCCCGGGCGCTTCCCGATTGCAGCCCGACAAGTCGTTCGGCGCGATTATAGTTGAGCTGCGCCAGTTCGACCTGCGCCCGCGTCCGGGCGATCTCGCCGTCGGCTTGCGCCTGCGCGCTCGACATTGCTGCAAGATCGGTCACCGATCGCACCGGCACGCTGGCACTGCCCGTCGGCGCGACGATTTCACCATGCGCAGCGCGGACCCGCGCGCTGGTGCCGGTGCCGACATTGACGGTGCGGATCGCCAGCCGCTTTTCGGCCTGCGGCGTCAGTGTCAGCCTGAGAAGCTCGGTTTCATGGCCGACGGGGTCGGATTTCGACGGCTTGGTTGCAGGATTTGTTGCCTTGTCACTGCAACCGCCGAGCAGTAGCAGCGCGGCAACCGATAATCGCCATGGCAACGACAACATCAGCTCCCCCCCGTCGGCGAATAATTAGCTTCGTTACAGGTGCTGCGGCAAGCTGATTGTTGGCGGCATCTGGGAAAGCCGTGAGTCCAGCATGGCTCATGGCGTTTACCGCCTGTGGGCAGCCTTGTTCGCCTTGCCAACGGCGGCAAACGTGTCGAGCAGGGGACGACTGTAGCGGCGCTCGGCGAGAAGGCGTGCGATACCGGATTTCTGTAGAGGTATGTAAGGTTGGTCCAGCCCATCATTTGAATGGCAGCTATCCGACACTGGCATTCCTAGACCCGCCCGTCCGCTTCCGGCCCCCATCCGGTCAATGCCGGTGACGATCAACCAAACATGATATCGGTTGCATGGATGGCGCCTGTAACTGTGACGACGGCGACGTAGCCGTCGATGCCGTCGGTAATGACTAGCGCGCCCAGTCCGGTGTTCTGCGCTGCGGTGCTACCCGCGCCCCAGCCGGTGAGCAGCAGCGTATCGCCGGCGAGCCGGCCGTTGCCGGTAAAGTCTGCGATCGCGTCGCCATTGGCGCCCGCCTTCGACAGCACGAAGATGTCGTTGTTGTTGCCGCCGAACAGTACGTCCGCGCCGAGCCCACCATCGAGCCGGTCATTGGCATTGCCGCCGAGCAGCGTGTCGTTGCCGGCACCGCCGTCGAGCACGTCGACGCCCAGCCCGCCGCTGAGATAGTCGTTGCCGCCGCCACCGGTCATCGTGTCGTTGCCGGAGCTACCGATGCCGGTGAAATCGCCGCTGCCGAC
>CALDHQ010000564.1 GCA_937894055.1 uncultured Polymorphobacter sp. | reverse complement strand
GGTGCGGTCTTCTACCTCGCCGGCACCGTCGGGCTGCTGCGCTTTCCCGACGCACTGACGCGGCTGCATGCGCTGACCAAAGCCGACAATCTCGGGCTCGGGCTCGTCGTGCTCGGGCTGGTGCCGCAGGTCGGGGGCGTCATCATCGGCATCAAGCTGGTGGCCGTCTGGTTGCTGGTCATGGTGTCGGGGGCGTGCGTCGCGCAGCTGATCGCGCGGCTGGTCCGCCACGGCAGCGATCCGGCGCCATGATGATGCTGTTCGATGTCGGGCTGGTGGTGGTGCTGCTTGGCCTGGCGGCGTGGGTCGTGCTGGCGCGCAACGCCTTTGCCGCCGTCGCGGCGTTTATCGCCTATGGCCTGCTGCTGACGCTGGCGTGGCTGCAACTCCACGGCATTGATATCGCGCTGACCGAAGCCGCAATCGGCGGCGGACTTACCGGCGCGCTGCTGATCGGTGCGGTGACACGGCTGGGCAGTGCACCGCCTATTGCACCGGCGACATCAATGACGCTGGCGCTGGCGGCGGTCGCCGCAGCGGCAACCACCGCGATATTGGCGGCGTGCGTGCTGGCGCTGCCCGACCCTGCCCCGACGCTGGCGCCGTTGGTTGCTGACAACATCGCGGCGACGGGTGTCGGCAATGCGATCACCGCGGTGCTGCTGTCGTTTCGGTCGATGGACACATTGCTCGAAGCCATCGTGCTGCTGTTCGCGCTGGCCGGGGCGTGGTCGCTGGGCGCCGACAGTGCGTGGCCGGGCCGCCCGGGCTTCGCGCAAAGCGCCCCGCCCAACGGCATCCTCGCCTATCTGGCACGCATCCTGCCGCCCATCGGGCTGGTCATCGGCATCTATATTTTCTGGACCGGCGCCGACAATCCCGGCGGCAAATTCCAGGGCGCGACCATCCTTGCGGCGATGTGGCTGCTGACGATGGCGGCGGGGCTGACCGATGCGCCGCGCGTCGGGTCGCGCTGGCTGCGCGCCGCGCTGGTCGCCGGACCGCTCGGGTTCATCGCCGCCGGTGTGCTGGGCAGCGTCAGCGCCGGAGCATTCCTCGCGCTGCCCGCCGGCCATGCCAAGCCGATGATCCTGGCGATTGAAATCGCGCTGATGCCGACGCTGACGCTGATCCTCGCGCTGCTTATCCCCGGCCCGCCGCAGCGGGTGACCTCATGACCGATGCCTTGCTCTACGGATTGGCGGCGTGCGGGCTGATCGGCCTCGGACTGTACGGGCTGATCGCCAACCCTGCACCGCTGCGCAAGATTCTGGCGTTCAACATCATGGGCGGCGGCGTCTTCCTGCTCGCCGGGGCGATTGCACGGCGGGGTGCGGGGGCCGGTTTCGGCGGCGATCCGGTGCCGCAGGCGCTGCTGATTACCGGCATCGTCGTGGCGTTTTCGGCGACCGCGCTGGCGGTGGCGCTGGTGCTGCGGCTCAACGCGGTCGCCGGCGATACGACGCTGGCCGAGCCGCCGCCGGCCAACGATGACTGACACCGGACAGCGCGCATGACGGCGGTGGCGATGACAACCCCGCAGGGCTGGCTGCTGGTCGCGGCGGTGCTGCTGCCGTTTATCGGCATGATGGTCGGGCTGGTCGCGGGCGGGCGCCATGCGGCGCGCGTGGCGGCGGTCGTCATCATCGCCGGACTGGCGATTGCGGCTGTAACGGTGCGTGCCGTGCTCGACGCACCGCAGGTCTATCTGCTTGGCGGCTGGGCGCCGCCGCTGGGCGTCGCGTTGCGTGCCGATGGGCTGGCGGCAGCGATGATGGCGGTGGTCGCCGTGGTGATTGCCGGCATTGCGCTGTATGCGCGGCGCGATTTCGCCACGCCGCCGTGTAGCGCCGAAGCCCGTGCCCCACTGGCGTTCTGGCTGCTGCTGCTCGCGGTCTGGGGCTCGCTCAATCTGGTGTTCGTCAGCGGCGACCTGTTCACGCTGTATGTCGGGCTCGAGTTGCTGACTTTCGCCGGTGTGCCTTTGGTCTGCCTCGACGGGCGCGGCGAGACACTGCGCGCGGCGCTGCGCTACCTGCTGTTCGCACTGCTCGGGTCGCTGCTCTATCTGCTCGGCGCCGTTCTGGTTTACGGCGCCTATGCGACGCTCGATATCGCGATGCTGGCGCAGCTGGTGCAGCCCGGCGTGCTGAGCTGGACGGTGCTGGCGCTGATGACGGTCGGGCTGCTGGCGAAGACCGCGCTGTTCCCGCTGCACATCTGGCTACCGCCCGCGCATGCCGGCGCGCCCGCAGCGGCGAGCGCGGTGCTGTCGGCGCTGGTCGTCAAGGGCTCGTGGTTCCTCGTGGTGCGGCTGTGGTTCGACGCGATGCCGGCGGTGGTGACGTTCAGCGCCGCACAATTGCTCGGCGGGCTCGGCGCGGCCGCCATCGTTTTCGGCAGCATCGTCGCGTTGCGCCAGAAGCGGCTCAAGCTGCTCGTCGCCTATTCGACAATCGCGCAGATCGGCTATTTGTTCCTGATGTTCCCGCTGGCGTTCGACGTCGCCGCCGGCACGATGCTGCACGGCGGCGCGCTGACCGGCGGGCTGCTGCAGGCAGCATCGCACGCGACCGCCAAGGCCGGCATGTTCATGGCAGCAGGGTTGATTTACGCGGCACTCGGCCATGACCGCATCGCTGATCTGGGCGGCGTGGCGCGCGCGCTGCCGGTGACCGTGCTGGCGTTTGCGGTCGCCGGGCTGGCATTGATGGGTGTGCTGCCGAGCGGCGCGTATCTCGCGAAAAAGCTGCTGCTCGATGCTGCAGCCAGCGGCGGACAATGGTGGTGGACGGCGGTGCTGCAAGGCGGCGCGGCATTCACGGCGGGCTATGTCGTGCTGGTGCTGACGCGCGCCTTGCGTGCGCCGCCGGTGCCGCTGCAACTGGCGACCAAGGTATCGCGGCTGTCCGAATTCGCGGCACTAGGACTGGCCTTGCTGTCGATGCTGCTCGGATTTGCGGCTGCGGGGCTACCCGCCGGGTTGATCTCCAACCCGCTCGCGCCCAAGGAACTGCTGCCGACGCTGCTGGTCGTCGCGGGGGGCTTTGCCTTGGCGGCGGCGCTGGCGCGGCGGCCACTGTTTGGCGACGGGCCGTGGCGCCGGCTGACGGCGGCGGCGGGTACAGGCTTTGAAAATGCCGATGCGCTGTTGCGGCGCTGGCCGACCGCCAGCCTGGCGTTGATCATTTTTGCGGCAGCGTTTGGCTGGCTGCTGCACACAGGAACTCCGGCATGACCGAAAACAACGACCAGCAATTGTCGCGGCTGGCGCTCGTCGCGCTGGTCGTCGGCTCGATGGTCGGCGCCGGCATCTTCACGCTGCCCGCGGCGTTCGCGCAGTCGACGGGCGTGCTTGGTGCGCTGATTATGCGCGGAATTATGATTTTGATGGGTGCAGCGTTGATCAAAGAAGCATCATGGACTCTCTACATCTTCGGCGCATTCTTGATCTACAGCGGCTACAAGATGCTTAAGGGCGCTGATGAAACTCTGGATCCAACAGATACCAAGGTCTATCGACTCTTTAAGCGCTTTGTGCCAATGACAAATGAATTCAAGGGTGAGAAGTTCTTCACCATTGAAAACGGCAAGAGATTGGCAACTCCCCTGCTTGCCGTTCTCGTGATCATTGAGTTCATGGATATCGTCTTTGCAGTTGACTCGATTCCAGCTGTCTTTGCAGTAACCGAAGAACCATTCTTGGTCTTCTCAAGTAACGCTCTGGCTATCTTGGGATTGCGTGCGATGTACTTCCTCCTTGCAGATCTCATGCATCGATTTATCTATCTCAACCAAGGACTCTCTATTGTCTTGGTCTGGGTGGGTATCAAGATGATCGTTTCTCACGCCTTCTTTAAGATTCCAACACTCTTGAGTCTTGGTGTTGTTGTATTAGTAATCACCACCTCGATACTCTTAAGCCTTCGAGCAACAAAAGGTGAGAAGGAAAAACACGACAATGGCGATGCGGATAAGATGCGGAACTTTGTGATGACCGTCAATTGCGCACACGGAAAAGGTATCAAATTTATTCGAGAAGACCTGAAATTCTTTGCAAAGACGCATATCAATTCGGATGTGTTTAAAAGCATTATTTTAATCAATGCCGACAAATTGAC
>CALDHQ010000563.1 GCA_937894055.1 uncultured Polymorphobacter sp. | reverse complement strand
CGCGCCGGTGAGCGTGGCGGTGGCTCTGGCGGACAAACTGGATACGCTGACCAACTTCTTCAAAATCGAGCAATATCCTACCGGGTCGAAGGATCCGTTTGCACTGCGCCGTGCTGGCCTCGGCATCATCGCGTTGATTGCCGCAAACCAACTACGCGTCTCGGTCGATGCGTTGGTGCGCGCCACGATGACGGACGACGTGGCCAAGAAAGAGTCTCCCAAGATTCTCGACTTCCTCGCCGACCGCCTCAAAGTCCAGCAACGCGAAGCCGGGGTTCGCCACGACCTGATCGACGCGGTGTTCGCGCTCGGTAGCGAGGACGACCTCGTCCGGCTGCTCGCACGCGTCCACGCGTTGCAGGCCTTTCTCGCCACGCCCGATGGTGCCAACCTGCTCGCGGGGGCCAAGCGTGCGGCAAACATCCTGCGGATCGAGGAAGCCAAGGACGGCGCCAAGACCGGCGATGTCGATGTCGCGCTGCTCGTCGAACCCGCCGAATCTGCACTTGCGGCAGCATTGGCGACCACATTGCCGGTTGTTGAAAAATCGCTTGCAGCCGAGGATTTTGCCAAGGCAATGCAAGCGCTTAGCGCATTGCGGGCACCGGTCGATGCGTTCTTCGACGCGGTCATCGTCAACGCCCCCGATCCGGCGTTGCGCGTCAACAGACTCAATCTTCTCAATCAGTTGCGTAAGTCTGTTCAAGCCGTGGCTGACTTCTCGAAGATCGAAGGCTAGGCTACACCCGTAAAGACTGACCAGATTCCTACAGCTCCCGAGGTCTCCGCACATGCCCACCACCACCGCCACACAATGGGTTTACCGCTTCGGCGGCGGTGTGGCCGAAGGCGACCGCTCGGCGCGCAACCTGCTGGGTGGCAAAGGCGCCAACCTCGCCGAAATGGCGTCGATCGGCCTGCCGGTGCCGCCGGGCTTCACCATCTCGACCGAAATGTGCGCGGCCTATTATGACGCCGGCGAGAAGTTCCCCGCCAGCCTGCACGACCAGATCGCTTCGGGCCTTGCCCACATCGAAAAGACCGTCGGCGGCGTCGGCTTCGGGTCATCGACCGCGCCGCTGCTGGTGTCGGTGCGCTCGGGCGCGCGCGTTTCGATGCCGGGCATGATGGACACGGTGCTCAACCTCGGCCTCAACGACGACACCGTCGTCGGGCTGGCGACCGCATCGGGTGACGCGCGCTTTGCCTGGGACAGCTACCGCCGCTTCATCCAGATGTATTCCGACGTCGTGCTCGGCATCGACCATTATCTGTTCGAGGACGCGCTCGAAATCCTCAAGGAAGACCGCGGCGTCACGCTCGACACCGAGCTCACCGCCGAAGACTTGCAGGGGCTGGTCGCCAGCTACAAGGCCAAGGTCGAGGCCGAACTCGGCCACCCGTTCCCGCAGAACCCGCACGACCAACTGTGGGGCGCCATCGGCGCGGTGTTCGGGTCATGGCGCAGCGAGCGCGCCAAGGTCTATCGCCGCCTCAACGACATTCCCGATGACTGGGGCACCGCGGTCAGCGTGCAGGCGATGGTGTTCGGCAACATGGGCGAAACCTCGGCGACCGGCGTGGCGTTCACCCGCGACCCGTCGACCGGCACGCGCGCCTATTACGGCGAATATCTGATCAACGCGCAGGGCGAGGATGTCGTCGCCGGCATCCGCACGCCGCAGTATCTGACGCTCGACGCGCGCACCCGGGCGGGCGCCAAGGCTGCGTCGATGGAAGAGGCGATGCCGGTGGTGTTCGGCGAGCTCGCGGCGGTGTTCGACCGGCTCGAGGCGCACTACCGCGACATGCAGGACATCGAATTTACCGTCCAGCAGGGCAAACTGTGGATGCTGCAGACGCGGTCGGGCAAACGCACCGCCAAGGCCGCGCTGAAGATCGCCGTCGATATGGTCGATGAAGGGCTGATCAGCAGCGATGATGCGGTGCTGCGTGTTGATGCCCAGGCGCTCGACCAGCTGCTGCACCCGACACTTGACCCGATGGCCAAGCGCGACGTGCTGACGCGCGGGCTGCCGGCGTCGCCGGGCGCGGCGAGCGGCGTCGTGGCGTTCGACAGCGACACCGCCGAACGCCGCGCCGCACTGGGTGAAGACGTCATTCTGGTGCGCATCGAAACCTCGCCCGAAGACATTCACGGCATGGTCGCGGCGCGCGGCATCCTGACCGCCCGCGGCGGCATGACAAGCCACGCCGCCGTGGTGGCGCGCGGCATGGGGCGCCCCTGCGTTTCGGGCGCCGGCGGGCTCGCCATCGACATGAAGACGCGCACCTTGCGCTGCC
>CALDHQ010000562.1 GCA_937894055.1 uncultured Polymorphobacter sp. | reverse complement strand
ACGTGTGCTCTTCCGATCTGGGAGAGGTGCCAGGCTTCCGGGTGGAAGGAGAGTTTTTCGGTGCCGCCGGAGAGCAGCAGGCGTTTCAGGCCGAAGGCGGCCATCGAGCGGGCGATCGCGGCAAGGTCGGCGGGGTCGGTCACGCCGTCGGCGATGACGATGCTTTCCTTGGACTCACGCCATTCGGCGAAGTCCGAGATGCGGGCGAGGCCGGGCTCCGGACGCATGGTCAGGGCGCAGACGTCGCCGCAGGGGCCTTCGGCGGTCTGGGCGAGCTCCATCGGGCCGACGACGCGGGTCTTCACGCCGAGTTCGGCGAAGGTGGCGTCGTGTTCGGCGAGCATCGGCGCGAAGGCGGCCGTCGCGACGACCTCCCGCAGCGCCTTCGGGTGATGCTTGAGGCAGGCGAGCAGCGCGGCGTCGCCCAATGTCGCTTCGTCGGCACGTCGACCGAGCGCATATTCGGGCGGAACGACCTCCGGACCCTCGCCAGGCGGCAATGGCGGGGTATAATAGCCCAGCGCGTAACTACCCATGGCATAGCCCAGCACCGCCTGCAGTTCGGGCGCCAGCGTCCGCGCGATGTCGGGCGGGCAGGCGAGATACTGGTTCTCCTCCTGCCGCAGCCAGCCCAGCGTATAGGTGATGTTGAGCCCGATCCGGTCGCCATCGCTGACATTGGCGCCGCCACCATGGAACACCCCGCCGGTATAGATCAGGACCGATCCGGCACGCATTTCGGCATAGCCAATTTCATGTGGCTCGGGCTTGCGTGAGTCGGCCCAGTCGAGCGAGCCGGGCACAACTTGTGTCGCGCCGTTGGCCCGGGTGAAATCGGTCACCGCCCAGATGGTGTTGAGCTGCGGCTCGAGGTGCCCGAGGTGCGTGCCCCAGGCCCAGCGGTCGCGGTGGATGACCTGTGCACCCTGCCCCGGCTTGATGCGAATCGCCTGCGTCAGATGGAGTTGCCAGCGTTCGCAAAATGGCAGCAGCAACGCATCGGCAGCGGCCGCAATCAGTCTGTCCATGACCAGCGCGCGCACTTGCGCTGACCGCGCCACCAGCGCGCCGGTCCGCGTCGTCAGATTGCCGGTAAAGCTGTCGCGCCCGTTCGGCGTTGCCGCAATATAGGGCGCCAGCTCGGCATTTAACGCGGCGAGCGCGTCGGGGGCGATAACGTCATCAACAATCACCGCACCGTCACGGCGCAACGCAGCCATCAAGGGTTCGATTGCGGTATCCGCAGCGAAATGTGCCAATGTCGGTGTGGCCATCCTTCATCTCCCCGGTGCCGCGCGATCATCATGCCGAGTCGGCACTGCAGCATAACGCCGACAGGGAATTTGTCGCAACCGCGCCGCGCAGGCTCGCCACGGACAACGCGCCGACGTATTGGGTTATCGATGCACCTGCTCGTCCTCGGCCTTGGCTATACCGCGTCGCGCATTGCCGCGGCGTTCACCGCGCTGGGCGGCAGCGTAACGGCGGTGCGTTCGCAGCCCGGCGCCGATGTGCTGACGCTCGACTCGCCCGAACTACCCGGCGCCATCGCGAGCGCAACGCATATCCTGTCATCGGTGCCACCGGCGCGCGATGGCAGTGATCCGGTGTTGGCAGCGCACGCCGCCGCGCTGGCCGCCGCACCGGCACAATGGCTCGGCTATCTGTCGTCGACGGGCGTTTACGGCAACACCGATGGTGCCTGGGTCGATGAAACCGCGCCCGTCGGCAACGGCCGTCGCACCGCGCGTGTTGCCGCCGATCTGGCGTGGCAGGCGCTGCATCCGGCGGTGCGGGTATTCCGCCTACCGGGCATCTACGGCCCCGGCCGCTCGGCGCTCGACCGCGTGGCCAGCGGCCACGCCCACCGCATCGATGCACCGGGACATTTGTTCAGCCGCATCCATGTCGATGACATCGTGCAGGCGGTGATGGCGAGCCTGACGCATGGCGCACCGGGCGTCTACAATATCGCCGACAGCCTGCCCGCCACCGGCAACGCGGTGATCGAATTTGCCTGCGACCTGCTGCGCCTGCCCTACCCGCCGATCGAGCCGCTCGACACGCCGCGGCTTTCGCAAATGGCGCGCGGATTCTATGCTGAAAACCGGCGAATCGCTGCGACGAAAATGACGCGCGACCTTGGCGTGCGCTTGCGCTACGCTGACTATGTACAAGGCCTGCGGGGCTGTCTGAAGGATATGGATCGATGAAATTCGGGGTTGGACAATCAGTCAAGCGCGTCGAGGATTTCCGGCTGCTGACCGGGGCCGGACGCTACACCGATGACCTGCAACTGCCCGGCACGCTGTTCGCCGTGACGCTGCGCTCGCCCTATGGCCATGCGGTCATCCGCAGCATCGACACCGCACCGGCGCTCGCCGTCGAAGGCGTCGTCGCGGTCTACACCTACAAGGACATCGCCGAGTATGGCGAAGTGCCGTGCCTGGTGCCGCTGTCGGGCCCGATCAAGACGCCGCGCACGCTGCTCGCCGCCGACCGCGTGCGCTTCGTCGGTGACGGCGTCGCCTTCGTCATTGCCGAAACCCGCGAAGCCGCGCGTGCCGGCGCCGAAGCCATCGAAGTCGATTATGACGAACTGCCGGTGGTCGCGTCGATCGACGCCGCCATCGCACCTGGTGCCCCCAAGGTCTGGCCCGATGCGCCGTCGAACCTGATCTTCGACTGGAAGCTCGGCAATGCCGAAGGCGCCGCCAAGGGCATCGCCGGCGCGCACCATGTCGCCAGCCTGCGGGTTGTCCAGAACCGCGTCGCGCCGACATCGATGGAAGTCCGCGCCGCCGTCGGCGAATATGACGCAACTACCGGCTTCACGCTGACCTTCGGCGGCCAGGGCGTCGCTGCCGGCCGGCCGATGATCGCCGGCATCCTGCGCACCACGCCCGACCAGGTCCGCGTCGTCACCGGCGATGTCGGCGGCGGCTTCGGCATGAAGGCGTTCATGTACCCCGAATATGTGCTGGTGCTGCACGCCGCGCGCGCGCTCGGCAAGCCGGTCAAATGGACCGGTGAGCGCAGCGACGCCTTCCAGACCGACTCGCACGGCCGCGCGATGGTCAGCGATGCCAAGCTCGGCTTTGACAAGGACGGCATGATCACCGCGTTGCAGGTCGAAACCTGGTCCGACCTCGGCGCCTATCAGGCGCAGTTCGGCCCGGCGATCCAGACAATGGCCGGCGGCCGCATCATCGGCGGCGTCTACCGGATTCCCGCCATCCACAACCACGTCCACGGCGTGATGACCAACACCGCACCGGTCGATGCCTATCGCGGCGCCGGCCGCCCCGAATCGACCTACATCATGGAGCGGCTGATCGAGGCCGGTGCGCGGACGCTCGGCATCCCCGCCGATGAAATCCGCCGCCGCAACCTGCTGCGCCCCGACGAACTGCCGCACCACAACGGCCTCGGCCTCGAATTCGATGTCGGCAACTTCCCCGCGGTGCTCGACAAGGCGTTGGCCGATGCCGACTGGACCGGCTTCCCGGCACGCAAGGCGGCCGCCGTTGCACGTGGCCACCGCTACGGTCGCGGCATGGCCTATTATGTCGAAATCGCCGGCGGCGGCAGCCAGGACGAATTCGCCGACATCAAGGTCAACCCCGCCGGTATCGTAGAGGCCGCAGTCGGCACCCAGTCGAACGGCCAGGGCCATGAAACCGTCTATGCGCAGGTGCTCGCCGAACGGCTGGGCATCCCGATGGAACAGGTCCGCATCGTCCAGGGTGACACCAACCGGCTCGACCAGGGCAACGGCACCGGCGGCTCGCGCAGCATGGCCTGGGGCGGTGCCGCGACATTGCAGGCCGGCGACGAGATGGTCGAACGTGGCATCGAGCTCGCCAAGACCGCGCTCGATGACGCCAATGTCGACTATTCGGAAGGCGTGTTTCGCGCCCGCGCCACCAACCGCACACTGAGCCTCGCCGAACTGGCGACGCTCCACCCCGGTGCGCTCGATGGCCGCGCGCGCTACAAGCCCGCCGACCCGCGTCCGACCTTCCCCAACGGCTGCCACATCGCCGAAGTCGAGATCGACCCCGAAACCGGCACCACCAAGGTCGCGCGCTACAGCCTGTGCGACGACCTCGGGATTCTGGTCAATCCGATGCTGGTGCAGGGCCAGATCCACGGCGGCGTTGCGCAAGGCCTTGGCCAGGCGCTGCTCGAGGATGTCGTCTATTCGGACGACGCGCAGTTGGTCACCGGTTCGTTCATGGACTATGGCATGCCGCGCGCCGACGACATGCCGCACATCCATTTCGACACGCTCGGCACCCCCAGCCCGACCAACCCGCTCGGCGTCAAGGGCTGCGGCGAGGCCGGCACGATTGGCGCGATGCCATCGATCATCAACGCCATCATCGACGCGCTGGACGGGGTCCAAATTGAAATGCCCGCAACGGTCGAAAAGGTCTGGCGCGCCTGCCAGGCGCTTCAAACACGGGTGGCGGCTGAGTAGGAATCGGGTACGGCGGCGTCAGCCGCGCCCGCTCAACGCCAATACCATACCGGCGATTGCAAGTGCGGCGCCGGCTGCGGCTAGCGGTGACCAGACATAGGATTCGAACGCCGTCGACAATGCCATCGCCAGCACCGGGATGAGCACGCTGGTATAGGCCGCCGGACCGGGGCCGATGTTGCGGAGCAGCCGGTAGTACAGACTGAACGCCAGCACCGAGGCAACGAGCGCCAGATAGAGCAAGCCACCGATATAGAGTGGCGACAGGTTGATCTGCGGCGGCCCGGCGCTCACC
>CALDHQ010000561.1 GCA_937894055.1 uncultured Polymorphobacter sp. | reverse complement strand
GGACCCGAGATAGAGCTTCAGCGACTTCGACTCCACCAGCCATTGGTCCGGCACGTAGTCGATGACGAGGTGCGCAAAATCGGGCTGGCCAGTGATCGGGCAAAGCGCGGTGAACTCGGGCACCGCGAAGCGGATCAGGTAGTCGATATCGGGATGCGGGTTTGGCACCCGGTCCAGCACCGCGGCCTCGGGCGAGTTGTGCATCGCGCGGGCGTTCTCGGGCCCGGCCAGCGCCGTGCTCGAAAATGAAGAGCTGCGACGCGAGTACCTGGCGATCTAGCGGCAAACCCGCCGCGCCAGGCTCAGTTGGAAGGCGTCAGGCCACCCGGCCGAACCACAGCACCGACAGCCCGGCCCCGACCAGCGCAAGCAAAGCGCCGATGCCGGCAAACAGGCCCGCCGCACCGATGCTGACCGAACTGTAGATGGTGTCGGTGCCGGAGTCGGCCTCGGCGCCCTCGGTCACCGTGTCGCCACTGGCGTCGACATAGTAGGTGTCGTTGCCGAGCCCGCCGACCAGCGTGTCGGCACCGCCGTTGCCGATCAGCGTGTCATTGCCGGCGCCGCCGGTGATGATGTTCGCCAGCGCATTGCCGGTGCCGGTGAAGTTGCCGGTGCCGGCGAAGGTCAGATTGTCGGTGGCAGCGTCGATGGCGAAGCTCGCGGCCTTGGTGATGACGGTGGCGTCCTGCGTGATGCTCAGCCGGTCGGCGGCGGTCAGTGCCGCGTCATAGGTGAAGCTGCCGATCTGGTCCCAGAACTGCAGGTCATGCGCGCCGGCGACAATCGCGACATTGCCGCTGTTGCCGGTGAACATGATGTTGTGCGATTTGCCGGTGACCTGAAACCGCGGCGTGTTGTTCGCTGCGGTGCCGGTGCCCGACCAGGTCAGCGTGTTGTTCGACACGGTGCCGCTGACGTTTTCGAGCAGCATGCCCTGGCCGGTGCCATCGATGACGGTATTGCCGGTGATGACCGCGCCGGGGAAGCCCAGCCCCTTGCCGTTGTCGTCGAGGTAGATGCCGAGCATCGGGTCGCCACTGCCCTGTTCGAGCAGATTGTTCGTGATGACGACGCCGGTCATCGCCGTCTTGTCGGTCCAGATGTGGATACGGTCGCCATGGTCGCCGGCGCCGCCGAAGTTCCACGGATGGCTGCTCCAGCTGTGGTTGCCGGTGATGACCAGCCCCGAAACCGCCGAGCCGCTGATCGGCGTGGTGCGCAGGTCGTGGATGTCGTTGCCGCTGATCGTCAGGTTCGATCCCGAAAAGGTGATGCCCTTGTGAAACAGGCTGATGTCGCTGTTGGTGATGGCGCAGTCGCGCGAGTTTTCGAAATTGACGCCCTTGCCCGCCGGCAGCCCGAGCACGTTGCCCGTCGCATCGAGAACCTTGGCGCTTTGCGCGACGCCGTTGACCGCCAGCCCGCCGCTGACCTTGGCATTGGTGATGGTGACGCGGTCGCAGTCCCAGACGCGGATGGCCTGGGCGTTGTTGTCGCTGGTCGCGGTCGGCTGGAAGCTGACCGCGGCGCCGTCGAAGGTCACGCCGCTGACGCGGCTCAGCGCGATGCTGGTGAAGCTGCCGCCCTTGATGGTGACGCCGGTGCCGAAATTGAGATTGGCGAGCACCAGCTGGCCATAGTTGCCCGCGGCAAGCTGCAAGGTGTCGCCGGCCTTGAGGGTCGCCAGCTGGGCCCGAAAGTTTCCGGTGTCGGCATTGATAATCGCCATGAACGCATGCTCCCGCAACATTGGTCGTGGAGCGTTCAACGGCGGCAGCGCACGCCGCGTGCGGGCATTATTGGTGAAGCGCGGTCAACCTTACCGGCGTTTCGCAGGCGTCACAGAGGGTGCCGGGTTTGCGGTGCGGCAATCCATTAGGAACGTTTTGTGCGGGTGGTGCTGCCGAACTGATTGCGGCGTGCGGCGATATCCGGCTTGTCGGCAGCGCGCCGGTTGTGAATATGGCAGGCACTGACAACAACCAACACAATACGTCTGGGGAGACCTGCCATGAAAATTGATTCAAACACTGCCGCCATCGTCACCGGGGGCGCATCGGGCCTCGGCCAGGCGTCGGCGCGGGCGCTGCGTGCCGCCGGCGTCAAGGTGGCGATCTTCGACATCGCCGAAGCCGGCCAGGCGGTCGCCGACGAAATCGGCGCGACCTTCTGCAACGTCAACATCCTGTCCGAAGAAAGCGCGCTGGCCGGCTTCGAAAAGGCCCGCGCCATCAACGGCCAGGAACGCATCCTCGTGCATTGCGCGATGACCGCCAAGGGCGGCAAGACCGTCGGCCGCGACAAGGCGACCGGTGGCTTCAAGCGCGTTTCGACCGAAGACTATGCCTTTTCGGTCGACGGGATTCTGGTCGCGAGCTACCGCATGGCGTCGATTTCGGCGCTCGGCATGGCTGGCCTCGAGCCGCTCGAAGACGGCGAACGCGGTGTCATCACGCTGACGTCGAGCGTCGCGGCGCAGGACGGGCAGGTCGGGCAGGTGTGCTATGGTTCGGCCAAGGCCGGCGTCAACGGGCTGGTGCTGCCGATGGCGCGCGACCTGATGGAGCTCGGCATCCGCGTAAACTCGATCATGCCGGGGATTTTCGCGACACCGCCGATGCTGCGCTTCAAGGATTTCAACCCGGCGATGTGGGACGGGCTCAACGCCTCGGTGCCGTTCCCGCGCCGGCTGGGCAATCCGCCCGAATTCGGCAGCCTGGTGATGGAGCTGGTGCGCAACAGCTATTTCAACGCGCAGACGATCCGGCTCGATGGCGGCATCCGCATGCCGCCGCGTTGAGCCGGGCCGCCGGCCACGCGCACCCGCGTGGCCGGTGTCAACACTGGCAAGGAACTGAACCATGACGAACCCGCACCTGCGCCGCTATGTCTGGGACGTGCCGACGCGGCTGTTCCACTGGGGCATTGCTGCGCTGGTCGGGTTCTCATGGTGGAGCGCCGAAAACGGCCATATGGACTGGCACTACAAGTCGGGGCTCGTGGTCACCGGCCTGTTGGTCTTTCGTATCCTGTGGGGCTTTGTCGGCAGCGACACGGCGCGCTTCGCGCAGTTCCTGCGTGGCCCGGTGGCCGTCCGCGCCTATCTGCGCGGGCAGCTGGCACCGCGGCCCGGACACAACCCGCTCGGCGGCTGGAGCGTGCTGGCGCTGCTGCTGGTGCTGGTCACGCAGGTGACGACGGGGCTGTTCAGCGTCGATGTTGATGGCATGGAATCGGGGCCGCTGTCGTATCTGCTCGACTTCGATCAGGGGCGCATCGCCGCCGAGATTCACGAGGTCAGCTTCAACCTGCTGCTGGCGCTGGTGGCGCTGCATGTGCTGGCGATCGCCTATCACCTGGTCTTCAAGCGCCACAATCTGACGCGCGCTATGCTGACCGGCTATCAGTCGTTCGATGCCGGCAGTGCCGGGCTGGCGCGCGTCGGCTGGTGGCGCGTTATCGTCTGCGCCGCCTTGGCGGTTGCGGCAGCGTATTGGCTATCGCGCGGCGGGCGGCTTTGACCGGCTGTCAGCTTTGAGGGCATCCGTTTGCCAGCGGCTTGCCGGCAACGCGGTCCTTGACCCATTCAAGATACATGGGTGCTGAAACGCCGGGCGTCGTAAAGTGCGTTTGCGCACCCGGCAGCTGGTTCCTCCCGACATTCGCGCCCATGGCGCACATTTGCTTTTGATAAAGCTCATGCATGATGGGTGGCACGGCAGTGTCCTTGGTGCCCCAATAAATGACGACGGGTGCCACTGGCTTGACGGGTTTCACGCTGCCGTCAACAAATGCCTTTACCCACGCCAACGCGTTGCCGGCTTCGGGCTTCAAGAGCGATTTGTATTGATCGCCATAGGCATAGTTGAAGGTGTCGGCGAGCACATGGATGCATTTGTTTCTGGATAGGTTATCTGTGGCCTTAGCGCCTTCATCGGTCAGCACATCGGTCAGCTTGAGGTGGGGATAGGCTGCCTGAGTGCCCCAAAGGCCCATCATATAATGCGCGAACAGGAACACGTTGGGGACGTTTGCCTGCGTGAATCCGTTCATCAGCTTGGCGGCGCTCGCTTCATCGGTCGGCATCGTCGGTAGCATCGCCGCCACATCTTCCGGCGCCAGCGCCACGAATCCAAGATATTGCAGGTTGTCTGCGGCAGTGCCCTGAAGCGCCTGGTAGTCCGGCAGGCTGGCAGCTGCAATTGTGGCACCGCCGCCCTGCGACCAACCGTAAATGATGGTCTTCTTGCCGGCGCCGGTTTCGGTCATCGAGCTTGCTGCCCGGGCAGCGTTGATGACATCCCTGCCGTTGGTTTGTGCCACGGCGTATTGATGCTTGCCGCCGCCACCCAGGCCTTGGTAGTCGGTCGCCACAACAACATAACCCTGATCGATGAACTCCTGGCCATTGGGAATACCGAAGTCGGTCCAGGAATTGCCGTCGGTCAGAAAATACTGGTTGAGCGGACGCGTCGGTTCAATGACCTGCGATGGTCCGCAGTTTTGTGCCGAACCGGTTGTGCCGTGCGCCCAGGACAGAATGGGCCTGCCTTCCTTCGGCGCAGGCCCTACAGGCGCAATGATCAACCCCGTGGCAATCGTGTTGCGCCCCGCCACATCAGATGAAATGTAGGCAATTTTCCATGCCTGAGCGCCCTTCAGCGAGGTCGCGATCTGCTCTTTCGCAATGACTTGTCCCAGCTTTCCCTGGGGCGCCATCTTCATGACGCCATCATAAAACGCCGACATCGGCGGGTCGGCATAGGCTGCGGAGGCGTTGAAACACAGCAGAGAGCCAGCCAGCAATGCGGAAAGCATCTTTTTCATACTGAACTCCCGGGCATTATAAGCCATCATCGCGGACGAGCGAAATTGCTCGAAAATGTCCCGGGTTGCGATACGTGGAAACCCCTAGTCTGATGTGCCGCAGTCATGGTGACCGGCATCAGACGGTCGATAATGGCAGCCAGACTGGGCTGGCACGCGTCGGCTGACTGCGGCTGGCCGTCGCCGCAGCGTACCGGCGGCCGCGTGGCGGGCGGCTGTAACGCCGGTGATTTTCGCAATTTGAGGTTATGGTGGACGCACCAGGGTTCGAACCTGGGACCCGCTGATTAAGAGTCAGCTGCTCTACCGACTGAGCTATACGTCCATACGCAAATGGCAGCTTGCTGCCGAGCGAGCGGCGCGATTAGCACCCGCTGTCGGGCTTGTCCAGCACTAGTGACGGCTTATCTGTCGTTTCCGCGATCGAGCATGTCGGCGTCGCGCTGGCGGGCGATGCTCATGACGATGCCGAGCAGG
The DNA here is from genome assembly GCA_937894055.1 of uncultured Polymorphobacter sp. GTDB lineage: Bacteria > Pseudomonadota > Alphaproteobacteria > Sphingomonadales > Sphingomonadaceae > Polymorphobacter_A. The sequence goes on along the minus strand of CALDHQ010000561.1, from coordinate 4,575 downwards.
ATCATCACCGTCATCATCGCCGATCCGCCGTAGCTGATCAGCGGCAGCGGGATGCCGACGACGGGCGCCAGCCCCATCACCATCATCATGTTGATGGCGAGGTAGAAGAACAGTGTCGCCGCCAGCCCCATCGCCGCGAGCCTCGAAAACATCGCGCGCGACGTCAGCGCGACGCTGATCGCCCAGCCGAGCACGATGCCGAAGCCGATCAGGATGAACAGCCCGCCGGCGAGCCCCCATTCCTCCGCCATCGTCGCGAAGATGAAGTCGGTGTGCAGTTCGGGCAGATAGTCGAGGTGGCTCTGCGTGCCCTGCAGATAGCCCTTGCCGAAGACACCGCCGCTGCCGATGGCGATCTTCGACTGGGTGATGTGATAGCCGGCGCCGAGCGGGTCGGTCGCGGGGTCCATGAAGATCAGCACGCGCTTGCGCTGATAGTCGTGCAGCATCGACCAGGCGACCGGCATCGCCGCGACCAGCGCGACGCCGCCGCCGACGAACAGCCAGATGCTGACCCCCGACAGGAACATCATCACCACCCCGCCGAACACGATCGACAGCGCAGTGCCGAGATCGGGCTGCAGCATCACCAGTGCTGCCGGCAGGCCGATCAGCACCAGCGGTGGCCATAGCGCGTTCAGCGTGCCGATGAACGGCCGTGGCAGGTTGTGATAATAGCGGGCCAGCGCCAGAATAATCGCCAGCTTCATGAACTCCGACGGCTGCAGCCGGATGAACCCGAGGTCGAGCCAGCGCTGGCTGCCACCGCCGATCTGGCCGAAGATCTCGACCGCGACCAGCGCCACCAGCACGACGGCGTAGAACCAATAGGCATAGACCAGCCATAGCCGCGCATTGACTTGCGAGATGACCAGCATCGCCGTCATCAGCACGCCGAAGCGGATCGAATGGATGATCGCCCAGGGCGCGAAATGGCCGCCGGCTGCCGAATAGAGGATGACGATGCCGAAGCCGCCGAGCGCCGCGATGGTCAGGATGGCCAGCCACGGCAGCTCACGCAAGCGCTGGATCCAGGGTGCGTTGAGCATCGCCTAGTCGCCCGTGGCCGGGGTTGGCGGCGGTGGTGCGACAGCATCGGGGGCGACGGCGACGACGAGTTCGGGGTGCGCGGCCGCATAGGCGGCGGCTTCGGCGGCGGCGGCCGCTGCAGCACGCTTGGCGGCAAAGCCGCGTTCGAGCGGTTCGAGCGTTTTCAACGCGCGTTCGGGCTCGAAGATATAGGTCAGCACGTCGCGCGCGATGGGGGCGGCGGCGGTGCCGCCGTGGCTGCCGTGTTCGACGATGACGCTGACCGCGTAGCGCGGCGCATCGGCGGGCGCGAACGCCACGAACAGCGCGTGGTCGCGGTATTTATAGGGCATGCGGTCGCTGCTGGTGCGGCCGGCGCGGCGGTCGGCCATGGTGATGCGCTTGACCTGCGCCGACCCGGTCTTGCCGGCGACGCGGATGCCTTCGACCTTGAGCCGCGCCGCCTTGCCGGTGCCGCCGCCGGCGTTGACGACGTCGATCATGCCGTCGCGGATGATCTGCAGGTGCTCGGCGCTGATGCCGAGATCGCCTGCGGCCACGCGCGGCGCATCGGCGAGCAGCCGCGGCTCAACCTTCTTGCCTGACGCGATGCGTGCCGACATCACCGCCAGCTGGAGCGGATTGACGATCAGATAGCCCTGGCCGATCGAGGTGTTGAGCGTTTCGGCGACCGCCCAGGGCTTGCCGTAGCGCTTCATTTTCCAGGCGTCGTCGGGGACGATGCCGGCGGCCTGCGCGGGCAACGGCAGGTCGAATTTCTGCCCCAGCCCGAAGCGCCGCGCGACGCTGGCGATGGCATCGATGCCCGCCGCGCGCCCGAAGGTGTAAAAGTAGACGTCGCAGCTGTGGACCAGCGCGCCATGCATCGCGACATTGCCATGGCCGCGCTTGCTCCAGCAGTGCCAGACGTTGTTGCCGAGCCGGTAGCGGCCGTTGCAATACGCCGTGTCGGTCGGCAGCGTGCCGGTTTCGAGCGCGGCGAGCGCGGTCATCATCTTGAACGTCGAGCCCGGCGGGTAGAGCCCCTGCACCGATTTGTTGATCAGCGGGTGGCGCTCGCTGGCCTGCAGGTCCGCCCATAATTTGTGGGTGATGCGCGTCGAGAAGACATTGGGATCGAACGCCGGCATCGACAACAGGCACAGCAGGTCGCCGGTTTCGCAGTCCATGACGATGACGCTGGCGCTGGCATCGCCGACGCGGCGCGCGGCATAGGATTGCAGGTCGCGGTCGATGGTGAGCTTGAGGTTTTCGCCGGGGATGTCGCTGCGCGTATCGAGTTCGCGGATGACGCGGCCACGGGCGTTGACTTCGACGCGGTTGGCGCCGGCAGTGCCGCGCAGCTCGGCATCCTTGCGCTTTTCGATGCCGTCCTTGCCGATCTTGAAGCCGGGGAAAATCAGCAGCGGGTCACGGGTTTTCTGATATTGTTCGGCGGTCGCGGTGCCGACATAGCCGAGCAGATGCGCGAAGCGTTCGCCTTCGGGATAGACGCGCGAAAAGCCGCGCACCGGCTGGATGCCGGGCAGGTCGGGCAGCCGGACATTGAGCTGCGCGAACGCCTGCCAGCCGATGCCGCTGGTGATGGTGACCGGCATGTATTTGGGCTGGCGCGCGACATCTTCGCGGATGCGCGTCAGATCCTCCTCGGTCAGCGGCAAAATCTTGACGATTTCGGTCAGCGTTGCCTCGAGATCGGTCAGCTGCTCGGGGATGATTTCGAGCCGGTAGTCGGGGGTGTTGAGCGCCAGCGGCTTGCCGTTGCGGTCGATGATCCAGCCGCGGCGTGGCGGGATCAGCCGCAGCTGGACGCGGTTGCTTTCGGCGAGCAGCTTGAACTTTTCGCCCTGGAATACCGACAGCCAGGTCATGCGTGCGGTCAGCGCGACGCCGACGACGCCCATCGCGCCGGCCACGACGAAGCTGCGGCGCGAGAACATCTGCTCGCGCGCCGATTCGGTGTTCATATTCACGTGCGCGGGCCGATGAATCGCCGCTGCAGCGCCGCGCACAGGGTCACGACGGCGGGATAGGCAGCGACGGTGGTGAGCCACTGGACGAGCAACGGCGCAAACCCCGTCGCGTTGCCGGCAAAGCGCGCTGCCTGCCAGCCGAGCAATTGATAGACCAGCGCGACCGCCGCCAGCATCACCCAGTCGAAGCGGTAGACGTGGTGGCCGAAGCGCGCTTCGAAGCCGCGCACGAACATCGCGGTCAGCGGCAGTAGCGTCGCATTGACGCCGAGCGGCAGACCGAACAGCAAGTCACTGAGAATCCCGATGACGAACGCCAGCCACGGCGGCATCATCGCCGGCTGGAACGTCGCCCAGATGAACACCCCGAGCAGCCCGAGCTGCGGCATCAGTGGCAGCGGTGCGAAGATCGGCGCGGTCATCAGCACGACCAGGCCGAGCGTCATCAACCCGGGCAGCGTCCGGCGCCACTGGCCGGCCCACCAGTCGATGCGCTCCTCGCGGCTCATCAGCCGATAGGGGGCCGTCCGGTTCATTGCGGTGGCGCCGCCGGGGTGTCCGCCGGAGCCGTCAGGCGACCATTGTCGGTCGGTGATAGTACTGGCGCAGCCAGCGGCACGTTCATCGCCTTGGGGTGGAATTTGAGCGCCGGCGCGGCGGGTGTCGCCGTTACCACCGGTGCGGTGACTGGCGGCGGCGGCGGCGGCGGCAACGCGCTCGCGGTCGCGCGGGGCGTCGAGGTGATGATGCTCGGCTTGGCGCGGCCACCGCCGGCTTCGCGCGGCACCGCGACCGTGCTGGCATCGACGGGCACGGTCGCCGGCACCGGCAGATAGGCGCTTTCGATCAGCACCATGCCGAGCCCGGCGGGGTTGACGAAAGGCCGCGCCAGCGGCGGCTCCTGGCCACCGTTGACGACCACGGCAACGGGGATGCCGGGCGGGAAGACCCCGCCGTCGCCCGATGTCACCAGCCGGTCGCCGGCAACGAGCGGCACTTCGGCGCCGACGCGTTCGCGGACTTCGACCAGCGCGTGGCTGGCGCCGACGACCAGCGCGGCCTGTCCGGTGCGGACGATGGTCACGGGGATGCGGCTATTGGCATCGGTGAGCAGCAGCACGCGCGTTGCCGAGTTGCCGACTTCTACGGTGCGACCAACGAGTCCGGCGGCAACACGCACCGGCTGGCCGACAGCGACGCCGTTGGCGCTGCCCGCCGATACGACTGCCGAACGCACGACGCCGCCGCTCGATGCACCGGCAATGCGCGCGCTGGCGATGACACGGCGCTCGGGCGTCACGACTTTGAGCAGCGACCTTAGTTGCTGGTTTTCGCGGGCAACCGCGGCTTGCGTCTGCAGCGCACGCGCTTGCTCGGCGGTCAACTTCTCAAGGTCGCGGTTGCGCGACGCGGCACCGATATAATCGCCGACATAGCCCAGCCCGGTGCCGATCAGGTCGAACGGCACGCGGACGACGCTCCACACCGGGGCAACCAGATCAATTGCCGTGCCGCGCAGCCGGGCACTGCTTTCGGGGTTGGCGCGCGACAG
>CALDHQ010000560.1 GCA_937894055.1 uncultured Polymorphobacter sp. | reverse complement strand
CGTCATCCGCGGCGAGACTTTCCACTTCGAAGTCGTGTCGAACGAAAGCGCGCGCGGGCTGATGGCACTGTCGCTCGACGGGCTGCCGATCGGCAACGGCATCCTGACGGTCGAGAACGAGGCGCAAGCCTGGGCGCGCGCCCGCGTCACCGAAAAGGACAAAGGCGGCGAGGCGGCCAAGGCGGCACTCGCCATGCTGGCGCTGCGCGAGAAGTTCGCCTGAGGCGTGACAGCACGCCCGCGCGCCGCTACAGACGCGCGGATGACGCCATCAAAACCCCGTAAAGCCGGCAAGGGCAGCGCGCGTGCCTCGGCGCGCCTCGCTGCCGTGCAGGCGCTGTACCAGCGCGAAATGTCGGGCGATCCTGTCGCCAAGCTGCTCACCGAGTTTCACAACCACCGGCTCGGCGCGACGATCGAGGGCGAAGAATACCGCAACGCCGACCCCGAGCTGTTCGACGACATTGTCGCCGGTGCAGTAGCGCGCGGCGACGAAATCGACGCGCTGATTTCCGCCAACCTCGCCAGCGGCTGGGCGCTCGACCGGCTCGACCGGCCGATGCGCGGCATATTGCGCGCCGGCGTCTATGAACTGCTGGCGCGTCCCGATGTGCCGACGCCGACGGTGATCAACGAATATCTTGATGTCGCGCACGCGTTCTACGACACCAAGGAAACCGCGTTCGCCAACGCGCTGCTCGATGCGGTGGCGCGGCTGACGCGGGGCTGAGTGCGGTCGAAGGGCCTCCGGCGGGCAGGGCCGCAGGCCCTGCACCCATATGTTGAGACGGTGCCATATTGCCGGCGTTGGCGGTTGCAAACCCCCGCGCATAATTGGGTGCAGGGCCTGCGGCCCTGCCCGCCGGAGGCCCTGAAAACGCGATTGGACAAGATTTGCGCGAGCGCGACCTGATCGCGCAGCTGCTGGCGCCGCTCGCCACGCACAAGGCGGCGCGCGGCCTCGCCGATGACGCCGCAGTCTGGCTGCCGCCGCTCGGCCGCGAACTGGTGCTGACGCACGATACGCTCGCCGCCGGCGTGCATTATCTGCCCGATGATCCGCCGTCCGACGTCGCGTGGAAGCTGCTCGCCACCAACCTGTCCGACCTCGCCGCCAAGGGTGCGACACCCGTCGGCGTGCTGCTGTCGCTCGGGCTGAGCGCTGCCGAGGACGAGGCGTGGCTGCGCGGCTTCGTCAGCGGGCTGGCACGCGGGCTCGAACGCTGGAACGTCGCGCTGTTCGGCGGCGATACCATTTCCGGGCTGGCGCAAGCCGTGCTCGGGCTGACCGCCATCGGTCATGTCGAGCCGGGTCTGGCACGCGCCCGCAGCGGCGCACAGCCCGGCGATTTGCTGTGGGTCAGCGGCAGCATTGGCGACGCTGGGCTGGGGTTGGCGGTGGTGCAACGCCGACTGCCGCACGACAAATATCTGCTCAACCGCTTCCGCCGTCCCGAACCACGCCTCGCGCTGGGCGCGGCGCTATCCCCCGTCGTCCACGCGATGATGGACGTGTCCGACGGCGTGCTCATCGACGCACAGCGTATGGCCACTGCCAGCGGTCTCGCCGTGACGGTCAATCTGGCGGCGCTGCCGCTGTCTCCGGCGGCCGCCGCATTGACGCCCGATGACGCTACACGCCTCGAACGCGCCACGGCGGGGGATGACTACGAACTGCTAGTCGCCGCCCCGGCAGATGCCGATATCGCCGCGCTAGCCACGACCTTGCGGCTGCCGCTGACCTGCATCGGGGTGTTCGACATTGGCGAAGGCCTGCGCGTGCGGGGCTCGGACGGCGTCGATTGCACGCCGGAACGGCTCGGTTGGGAGCACTGAAACGGCAGCCAATGCGCCAAAGGGTTGCATAAGCTGTGCGCATTTGCCACAAGCCGCCGCACTTATAACGTCTTGACCCGTGCGGCATGGCTGCATGGGCGAATTAGGGGTAAAATTCATGGATGTCGTTCTGATATCGATTGTCTGCGGCGTGGCCGCAGTCATCTATGGTATCATCACCTCGCGGGCCATTCTGTCCGCATCGCCGGGCAACGCCCGCATGCAGGAAATCGCCAAGGCGATTCAGGAAGGCGCCGGCGCCTACCTCAACAAGCAGTACACCGCGATTGCCGTCGTCGGCGTCGTCATGGCAGCGCTCGTCGCGCTGTTCCTCGGTGTCGTGCCCGCCGTCGCCTTCGTGCTCGGCGCCGTGCTGTCGGGCGTCACCGGCTTCATCGGCATGAACATTTCGGTGCGCGCCAACGTCCGCACCGCAGAGGCCGCGCGCGGCTCGCTGCAGGCCGGCCTGACCATGGCGTTTCGCTCGGGCGCCGTCACCGGCATGCTGGTGGCCGGTCTCGCGCTGCTCGCCATCGCCGGTTACTTTTACGCGCTGGTGTCGTCGGGCCTTGAACCGACCAGCCGCGCTGTCGTCAACGCGCTCGTCGCGCTGAGCTTCGGTGCCTCGCTGATCTCGATCTTCGCGCGTCTCGGCGGCGGTATCTTCACCAAGGCCGCCGACGTCGGCGCCGACATGGTCGGCAAGAACGAACTCGGCTTCGACGAAGATGACGACCGCAACCCCGGCGTCATCGCCGACAACGTCGGTGACAACGTCGGCGACTGCGCCGGCATGGCCGCCGATCTTTTCGAAACCTATGTCGTCACCATCGGCGCCACCATGGTGCTGATCGCACTGCTCGTCGCCGGCAGCGATGCCGCCAAGCTGATGACACTGCCGCTGCTCGCCTGCGGCGTCTGCATCATCACCTCGATCATCGGCACCTACTTCGTCCGCCTCGGCGGCGGCTCGATCATGGGCGCGCTCTACAAGGGCCTGCTCGTCACCGGCCTGCTGTCGATCCCGGCGCTGTGGTTCGCCACCGCCGCCATCTTCCCCGACATGAACGCGGTCATCCCGATGAAGGATCCGTCGGCTGTCACGTTCAACGCCCGCGAGCTGTTCTACTGCATGCTCGTCGGTCTCGGCGTCACCGGGCTGATCGTCTGGATCACCGAATACTACACCGGCACCAACTACCGCCCGGTGCAGTCGATCGCCAAGGCATCGGATTCGGGCCACGGCACCAACGTCATCCAGGGCCTTGCGGTCTCGATGGAATCGACCGCACTGCCGACGCTCGTCATCGTCGCCGGTATCATCATGACCTACCAGCTCGCTGGTCTGATCGGCATCGCGTTTGCCGCGACCGCCATGCTCGCACTCGCCGGCATGATCGTCGCGCTCGACGCCTACGGTCCGGTCACCGACAACGCTGGCGGCATTGCCGAAATGGCTGGCCTCGAAGGTGAAGTCCGCGCCCGCACCGACGCGCTCGATGCGGTCGGCAACACCACCAAGGCTGTCACCAAGGGCTATGCTATCGGTTCGGCGGGTCTCGCGGCACTCGTGCTGTTCGCGACCTACACCAACGACTTGAAAGAGTTCTTCACCACGGTGACGATCGATTTCTCGCTGTCGAACCCCTATGTCGTCGTCGGGCTGCTGCTCGGCGCACTGCTGCCGTACCTGTTCGGCGGCATGGCGATGACGGCCGTCGGCCGCACCGCACAGGCTGTCGCCCAGGACATTCGCGCCCAGTTCCGCGAAAACCCCGGCATTGCCGATCGCAGCGTGCGTCCCGACTATGCCCGCACCGTCGGTCTGGTCACCGCCGGCGCCATCAAGGAAATGGTCATCCCGTCGCTGCTGCCGGTGCTCGCGCCGATCGTGGTGTACTATGCGATCACCGCGGTTGCGGGTCAGGGTAACGGCTTTGCCGCACTCGGCGCGCTGCTGATGGGCGTCATCATCTCGGGTCTGTTCGTCGCCATCTCGATGACCTCGGGCGGCGGCGCCTGGGATAACGCCAAGAAGGTCATCGAAATGGGTGCCTATGGCGGCAAGGGTTCGCCTGCGCACCAGGCCGCCGTGACCGGCGACACCGTCGGCGATCCGTACAAGGATACCGCGGGTCCGGCCGTCAACCCGATGATCAAGATCACCAACATCGTCGCGTTGCTGCTGCTCGCAGCACTCGCGGTCCACTAATCGACACCGGCGCAAGCCGACCGTCGCAACCACCCCGCCGGACGCAAGTCCGGCGGGGTTTTTGTTGCGCGACTGCACGGCAGGGGTGGCATTTTGTGCCGGTTGCCCGCAGGAGATGCATATGACAGCCGCATCCCGACGCACGACATCAAACGCCGACCAGCAGCGCCGCATCGCCGGCTGCGTCACGCTCGGCCTTGACACCCATGGTGAACACGACAGCGCCGTGTCGAGCATCGACGGCACCTTGCCCGCCACGCACGACGCCGATGGCCGCATGGCGCGCGGCGCCATGCTGGTGCTCGCCGATCAGGGCCTCGCGCGCGGCGTTTTCGCGGCGTTCGGCGAAGAACAGGCGATGCTGACGCTCGACCTGCGCGTCGACTGGCTGGCGCTGCCGCCACCCGGCGCACACGTCGAGGCGCAGGTCGAACGCGTCATCCGCCACGGCGCCATCGTCGAAGTGCAGGGCGTGCTGCGCGCCTATGCCGCCGATGCGGTCGTACTGGTCGGCACGGCGTGCGCGCGCTTCCTGACCGGCAGTTTCCCCGGCGGCGGCGATGTCTTCGCGCATGTCGAACACAGCGATGCGGCAGCCTCGACAGCGCCGGACTTCAGCGCGCTTCTGGCGCTGCAGCCGGCCGAAGATGGCACCGTACTGCCGCCCAATCTGGCGCTGGTCGGCTCGCCGATGCTGCCGGCGATCCACGGCGGCTTCATCGCCGCAGCCCTCGAAACCACCAGCACCGCACTGGCCCCCGCCGACCTCGGCTGGTCAGCGGTCGATGTCGAAGTCCGCTACATCCGCCCGGCCAACGCCACCGAGCCGCTGCACATCGTCCCGCGCGTACTGCGCGCCAGCCGGCGCACCGTCATCGTCGATGCACACGCGCTGCAAGGCGATGACCGCAAGCTCATCGCCTCGGCGCAGATGCTGTTCTACCGCCACGCCGGTGAAGCTGCCGACCTGACGACCGAGACAGTGGAATTTCCGGCACAGCGCTGAGGAAGTTCGACAAGAAGATTTTAGAGCCTCCGGCGGGCAGGCCTGAGGCCTGCACCCATTTGAAGAACAACGGTGTCATTCCCGCGAAGGCGGGAATCCATTTTTTTGGGTTGGATGGATTCCCGCCTTCGCGGGAATGACAAAAGCGATTGGGTGCAGCGCCTGAGGCCCTGCCCGCCGGAGGCCCTTCAATCGTTTCCGGGTGATCAACTGCGTCTAGCGCGGCGCAATGCCCTCGCGCAGCAGCCGGTTGGCGATGGCCGCGACCTCGCCCGCCGGCTGGTCCTGTGCCCAGACGCCGTAGCGCAGCCCCAGAAACACGTTCATCCCGACGATCGCCCAGACTTCGACTTCGCCGAGCCCTTCGCGCACCTCGCCGCGTGCGGCGGCGGCGGTCAGGCTGGCGAGGTAGCCCGCGACGGTCGTTTCATAATGCGCGCGCCAGCTTGCCGCGTCGACGAACTCGGCTTCGTCGAGGATGCGGTAGAGCTCCTTGTGGCTGCGCACGAATTCGAGGAACGCCGTCAGCCCGGCCAGTTCGCCGCTCAGCCGGTCGGGGGCGGCGAGGATGGTCGGCCCGACATGGTCGCGGACCTGCGCCGACATGTGGCGCACCAGCGCGGTGAACACCGCGTCCTTGGTGTCGAAATAGGTATAGAAGCTGCCCAGCGCGACGCCGGCCCGCGCCGTGATGCGGGTGATCGCGGCGTCGTGGAAACCGCGCTCGCCGAATTCGGCAGCGGCAGCTTCCAGAATGGCGTCACGGGTGCGGCGGCCGCGTGCGGTGCGCGGTTCCTTGGCGTCGGCAACGTCGGCCATATCAGGGGCGTCCGCCGGAGCGGCAACTGTTGTTGTTGTGCCACGCTCGGCAGCCATTGTCGGTTCCTCCCCAATCCCAAGTTGAAACCTGGTTCAACTTTCACTAAACCCGGCAGCAACAAGTCACAAGCGCCAGTTTGGCTGCTTTTTGGGGAGAAGATAGATGGTTTCGGCTCAGCTTTCGATTCGCAGTCTCGCACAGGCCAGCGTGGCGTTTGCCGCGCTGATGGCAACACCATTGCTCGCACAGGCCCAGCCCGCGGTTGTCGCCAGCCCGGTCGGCGACTTGCAGGAGGCCCAGGCCGCCAATCCCGACGAAATCATCGTCGTTGCCCGCCGCCGCGCGGAAAACATCCTGACCGTGCCGCTGTCGGTGACGGCGTTCTCCGAAAGCCAGCTGATGAAGGCCGGCGCCTATGACCTCGGCGGCATCCAGGGCGCGGTGCCCAACCTCAACATCGTCCAGGGCCGCGGCTCGGCGACATCGGCGAACATCACCATCCGCGGTATCGGCCAGCCCGACGCGCTGCAGACGTTCGACCCGGCGGTCGGCGTCTATGTCGACGGCGTCTACATGAGCCGTATCCAGGGTGCGATGTTCAGCATGATGGACGTCGCGCAAGTCGAAGTGCTGCGCGGCCCGCAGGGCACGCTGTACGGCAAGAACACCATCGGCGGCGCGATCAACATCATCAGCCGCAAGCCCGGCAACGACCTCAAGGTCATGGGCAGCCTCGCCTACGGTAGCTACAACCAGATTCTCGGCAACGTCTATGCCTCGGTGCCGCTGGTGCAGGACAAGCTCGCCGTCGGCATCGCCGGCACCTATGACAAGCGCGACGGCACCGTCACCGACCTCAACACCGGTGAAAAATACAACGACCGCAACATCGGCACCGGCCGCATCATCGTCCGCGCCACGCCCAACGAGCGCCTCGAAATCCTGCTCAGCGGTGATTACACGCATCAGGATTCGTCGCTGACGCTCGGCAGCAACCAGGCGCCGATCTGCCAGAACGCGCTGTTCCTCCCCGCCGGCCAGGTCAACAAGGCGTGCCAGCCGCCGCAGGGCTTCTTCGGCAACAAGGTCATCGCCAACGCCGCCGGCCCGTGGAACCGCACCTCGGCGACCGATTTCAAGAACGGCGAAGGTCAGGAAATGACCAGCTGGGGCGTGTCGGGCACCGTCAATGCCGAGTTGAACGACATGTTCACGCTGGTGTCGATCACCGCCTACCGCGAACTCAAGCCGCAATATTACATCGATATCGACGCGACGACGACGCAGACCGGCAACGTCAAGGTGTTCGTCGACCAGAACCAGTTCAGCCAGGAGCTCCAGCTCAAGCTGGCGAGCGACAAGTTCGACGGCGTCTTCGGCCTCTACTACCTCAATGAAAACTTGGCATCGGATCAGGTCGCCTACGCCAATGACGTGTTCAGCCTGTTCGGCACCGTGCCCGTCACCTTCCAGCGCACCGTCCATGACAGCCAGGATCTGAAGTCCTACGCCGCCTACGGCCAGGTGACGTGGAAGGCGACCGATACCTTCTCGGTCACCGGCGGCCTGCGCTACACCGATGAAAACAAGACCTATTTCCGCACCACCACCACAACGTCGAGCCTCGCCGCGCTCAACGGCACCTTCACCTTCCCCGACAGCCTGTACACCAGCCCGGCGATGGCCGGCTTCGACCTCAACGGCATCGACAATCAGGGCTGGAGCGCGTGGACGCCGATGATCACCGCCAGCTATACCGTGGCACCGGGCCAGATGATCTATGCCACCGCATCGAAGGGCTTCAAGTCGGGCGGCTTCAACGGCCGCGCCAACAGCGCGACCGACCTCATCCAGGTTGTCGACGGGGTGCGGACGCTCGCCGTGACCTTCCAGCCGGAGTCGGCGTGGAACTTCGAAGGCGGCTACAAGGCCAACTACGCCGACGGCAAGGTGACGCTGGCGGTGTCGGGTTTCTACACCAACTACAAGAACTTCCAGGCGCGCGTCGGTGAAACCGATGTCAACGGCTTCGGCTATCTGCCGGTCATCAACGCCGGCGCCATGCGCATCTACGGCTTCGAAATGGAAAGCACCGTCCGGCTGATCCCGAACCTCGTGCTGACCGGCTCGCTCGGCTACCTCAACGCCGAATACACCGAATTCGATGACACCCGCGCCAACGGCTGCAACCCGACGGGCACCAAGATCGTCTGCGAACCCGCCTTCGCACCGCCGATCACCGCCCGACTGGCGGCCGACTATACGCTGCCCGTCGGCGTCGACGACTCGGTCGGCTTCGGCGGCGACGTGCGGCTGGTGGGCCAGCAGTTCCTGTCAGTCGACAACCGCCGCCCGGCGCTGTGGGAACCCGGCTACACCATCCTCAACGCCTATGTCCGCTACGACGCGCCGAAGTGGTACGTCATGGGCCAGGTCCGCAACGCCACCAACGCCGTCTACAAGACCGACGCACAGGAATTCTCGTCGGTCAGCAACATCCAGACGGCCTATTGGGGCGACCCGCGCACCTTCCTCGGCACCGTCGGCTTCCGCTTCTAAACGCGCTGAAACGAAAACGCCGGCAGTGCGCATGCGCTGCCGGCGGTTTCTTGAGAGCCTCCGGCGGGCAGGGGCTTGCCCCTGCACCCAACTATTGGGTCAGTGCGGCAGAATCTGACGTTGGATACTCGGGCGCGTGAAAATCGGGTGCAGGGGCAAGCCCCTGCCCGCCGGAGGCTCTATTTCGGCCCGTCGCGACCCGTGCCGCCGCCACTGCCGGCGGGACCGCCGCCGCTGCTGACCTGGCCGATGTTGCCGAACAGATCCTGGATCAGGCTGCTGTCGCGGCCCAGCGTCGGCGTCTTGTCGTCTTCCATCTTGACCGACACGATCTTGTCGAGGCCGTCGCGTTCGACCTTGGTGACACCGCCGCCGCTATCGAAGCTGATGATGATGATGCTCTGCGACGTCGGCTTGGGGGTCAGAAACGCCAGCTGCGAGCTGTTGCGCGTCACATAATACCATTCGCCGTTATCAAATTCGGAGGCCCAGGTCGGGCGGCCCAGCGTCTTTTCGACCGAGGCGCGGTTGTCGACGCCCGGCTGCACCGACGCGACCAGCACTTCGTCGACGATATAGCCCTGCGTCTGCTTGATGCGCGAGGATTCGCAGGCCGACAGTGTCGTCAGCGCGAGCACTGCCAGCACGGGCAAGGCCATCGCCGCCGGCTTGCTGCTTTTCGTCAAACGCATAACCCACTCCCACCGCAGCACTGCTGCACTTTACCACACTGGCATCGCCATACAGGCGTTGCACCGGAAGCCAATCGCCTCAATATGCGGCATCACGACCCGTCACAAGCCCTACTGCTGCGTCTTCAGCCGAATCGAGTATCCGATGAACCCTTTCTCCAGCCTGACTCGCGCCGTCAAACATGCGGTGCAGCGCCAGTTTGCCGTCGAACTGCCCGGTGACGCGCTCTACCGCAGCGTCGTCGACATCGCACGCCAGCCGCAAAGCTACATCGCCGGCGCCGTGCCCGACACGCTCGACGGCCGCTTCGACATGGTCGCGCTGGTGCTGGCGCTGGTGCTGATGCGGCTCGAAGCCGCGGGCGAAATGCAGCTGACCAGCGACCTCACCGAACGCTTCATCACCGACATGGACGGCAGCCTGCGCGAAATCGGCATCAGCGACCAGGTCGTTGGCAAGCATATCGGCAACATGGTCAGCGCGCTCGGCGGCCGGCTGGGCGCCTACCGCGAGGCACTTGCGCCCGACGCCCCCGCCGAAGCCCTGCCCGAAGCGCTGGCGCGCAACCTCTACCGCGGCGCCCCGGTTGCCGCCGACGCGCTGGCGTGGCAAACCGCGCACGCGCGCAGCCTTCACGCCCGCATCAACAGCGCCGCGCTCGATGCGCTCAAGGCCGGAACCATCGCATGACCCATCCCGAATTTCCCCGCACGCTACGCATCCACGAAATCGGTGCGCCGGTGCGCCACGAAAGCCTCGCCGCCACG
>CALDHQ010000559.1 GCA_937894055.1 uncultured Polymorphobacter sp. | reverse complement strand
ATGACCTCGAAGGCCGCCGTCTGGCCGAAATCGGTGCCGGTGACGCCGGTGGAGCCTGCCGAACGCATCGAGGGCGCGGCGCTCGTCGTCACCGTCATCGGCCATGTCACGATGCTGGTCCAGACACAGGGCCTCAACATCCTGACCGACCCGGTGTGGAGCGACCGCGCCAGCCCGTTCCAATGGGCCGGGCCGAAGCGCGTGCGGGCGCCCGGCGTCGCCTTCGATGACCTGCCGCGCATCGATGTCGTGCTGCTCAGCCACAACCACTACGACCACCTCGACCTTGCGACACTCAAACGCCTGTGGGCGCGCGACCGGCCGCGCATCGTCACGCCGATCGGCAATGCCGCATTGCTGGCGCGCCACGGCATCACCGCATCGGAGGGTGACTGGGGCGACAGCTTCGAACTTGGCGCGACGGCACGCGTGCATATCGAACGCGTCCGGCACTGGTCGTCGCGCTGGGGCTTCGACAGCTACCGCGCACTGTGGTGCGGCTTCACGCTCGAACTGCCCGGCGGCAGCGTCTATTTTTCGGGCGACTGCGGGCTTGATGCATCGGCCTTCGCGGCGGTGCGCCGCCACGGGCCGGTGCGGCTCGCGATGCTCGGCATCGGCGCCTATGAGCCGCGCTGGTTCATGCAATATCACCACATGAACCCCGCCGATGCGGTGGTCGCGTTTGCCGAACTGGCACCGGCGCGCGCCATCGGCATGCACTGGGGCGTGTTCAAGCTCACCGACGAGGCCATCGACACGCCGCCCGCCGCACTGGCGGCCGCACTCGCCGCTGCCGGCATCGCGCCGCACCGCTTCACCGCCGAAACCGCCGGCGCGGTCATCGAAATCGATGCGCTGCCCGTCGCCGCGCTGGTGGCAGGCTGAGGCAATGGAACCGTTCAAATTCATCCGCTCGCTCGAAGACCTGCTCTATGAAATGGTCATCAGCCTGATCCTGTTTCCGGTGACGCTGGTGCGCATCGTGCTGCGGCCGGTGGCGATGATGCGCGTCATTCAGCAGGAAAGCGGCGAGGCCGACGCCGGGCATTACAGCGACAATCTCAACCCGCCGCTGTGTTTCCTGTTCGCGATTTTCGCTGCGCATATCGCCGCGATGCCGTTCGGCGCGTCGCAGATCGCGCAGTCGGGCAATGCGCTGGCGCGGCTGGCGATGGCGAGCGAGGAGAACACATTGCTGTTCCGCGCCGCGACCTTCCTGATCTGGCCGGCGGTCGGCGCTTTGGTCTGGCGCCAGGTGGCGCGCGTCACGCTCGACCGCAACCTGCTGCGGCCGATTTTCTACCAGCAATTCTACCTCGCCGCGCCGTTCGCGCTGCTGGTGTCGTTCGCGACCAGCACCTCGGCCGATTTCGTCCACGCCAATTTCGAGTTGGTCACTGCGCTGATGGCAGCGGCGGCGCTGTGGTTCGTCGTGGCGCAGGCGCGCGTTGCACAGGCGATGCTCGGGTGCAGCGCACTGCGCAGCTGGCTCACCGCTATCACCATTCTTGTCACCGGCGGCGCGCTGTTCATTGCGATGATGCAGGTGGCGATGTCAGTCTGAGCGTGTCGCCAGGTCGGTCAGTACCGCTTCCTCGAACGCCCGGAACTGCGAGCGCACGCCGGGGTATTTCGCCGGATCATCGCCGGTGCCGGTGATCAGATAGACGAACACGCGGTCGCGCGCCGGATCGATCCACAGCCCGCCGTAAAGGCCATACGCCTCGCCCAGATGCCCCCAGCCGGTCAGCGGCTTGCCCGCGACGGGCTGGTCGCCTGCCCCGCCGGTCAGGCACTGCAGCCCCGGTCCGTAGCAGCGCATCAGCCCGTTGTAATTGTCGCCGATCGGGGGCGCGCCGGTCCACACCGGCGTCAGCAGCGCCTTGACGGTTTCGGGCTTGAGCAGCCGCACGCCGTCGACTTCACCGCCGCGCAGCAGCAGCCGGCCAATCTTGGCGAGACCAAGCGCCGATATCCGCAAGCCACCTTGCGGCGAATACAGCGTGC
Source organism: uncultured Polymorphobacter sp. (assembly GCA_937894055.1). Lineage (GTDB taxonomy): Bacteria > Pseudomonadota > Alphaproteobacteria > Sphingomonadales > Sphingomonadaceae > Polymorphobacter_A. The sequence continues at coordinate 265 of CALDHQ010000559.1, read as the reverse complement.
CGTTGGTGCCGGGGACGTAGCTCGCCATGTCGCAGGTCGCCATGCCGCGCACCGGGCACGCCGGCCGCACCCCACGGAGATCATCGACCTGCGCCACCCACGGCCCGGCGGGGTTCCAGTGTTCCTCATCGATACCCTTGCGGTACAGCGTCGCCGCTGCCTTCACCGCGGTGTCCGAACAACCCGACCAATTGAAGCAGGCGTCGAGCCGCAGCGGCGCGAACACTTGCGTCGTCATCAGCCGGTCGAAGCGTTGCTGCGTGGC
>CALDHQ010000558.1 GCA_937894055.1 uncultured Polymorphobacter sp. | reverse complement strand
GAGTCTGGGCCGTGTCTCAGTCCCAGTGTGGCTGATCATCCTCTCAGACCAGCTATGGATCGTCGCCTTGGTGAGCCTTTACCTCACCAACTAGCTAATCCAACGCGGGCTCATCCCTAGGCGATAAATCTTTGGTCCGAAGACATCATACGGTATTAGCACACGTTTCCATGAGTTATTCCGTACCTAAGGGCAGATTCCCACGCGTTACGCACCCGTGCGCCACTAAGCCCGAAGGCTTCGTTCGACTTGCATGTGTTAGGCATGCCGCCAGCGTTCGTTCTGAGCCAGGATCAAACTCTCAAGTTAATGTCCGAAGCATCACCACCCCAGCTGACCGAAGTCCGCTGGACCAATGACGACCCGTTCAAGGAGCGTCCTAATTGCACAAAACTATTCTAGCATTTCTTAGACCTGTGATCGGTGACCGAAGCCACCAACCTCAAGCCGATAGTGCTTGTGGTAGTTTAAGACATATAGGAGGCGTGTTTTAACCATGACGACCAAGCCCTTGTACGCTTGGAGCCATGGACCGCCGCCCACATGTCCCTTCATTCAACCTACAATGAGAAAGAGCGACATCACTCTGGTCCCCGTGAATAACGGGGAGACCCGAGTGACTAATTTTTCGAAACCCGAAGCGAACCCGCTGGTTCGTCTCGGCGTCGGGAGCGGCTTATGGGCCGTGTCTCTTTTCCCGTCAACCGTTTTTTTGAACTTTTTTGGTCGAAACCATTTCAGTTCAAAATTCCCTGCTCCGTTGGGCTGGAGAATGAACCTAGCCTTTACAGGGGCTTGGTCGGCTTCTCTGGCCTTCCGGGGTAACTGGCTGCCCGGAAGAACCGCGCCGCCCGTTGCCGGGAGCGGTCATCTAGGCCGGGGCCATGGGCTTGGCAACACCTTTCTGCATTGCACCATAAAATAATCGGGAACTTTCTAGCCCCGCGCATGATTCCAGTGGTGAAATACCCCTGCCACGCAGTTTCAGGCGGTTGCGATATAGTCTTTCAGCAACAACGCCTCTTGCTCGGCGTCCTCGATGCGGCGCTTCACCAGGTCGCCGATCGACACCAGGCCGATCAGCTCGCCATTTTCGACCACCGGCAGGTGGCGAATCCGGCGATTCGTCATCACCGACATCGCTTCGGCGACGCTCGCCTGTGGTGGCAGCGTCAATACCGGGGAGGTCATGACGTCGGCGGCGGGGGTGTCGAGAATCGCCGCGCCGTGTGTATGCAGCCCCGCTGCAATGTCGCGTTCGGAGACGATTCCGCGAATCGCGCTGCCGTCCATGACTAGAACCGCGCCGATTCGGTGCTGGTGCAGCAGCGCGACGATCGCGCGGACCAGCGATTCGCCGCTGACGCCGATAACCGGCTTCCGGCCTGAAATGATCGATCCTACCGACATGCCGCACTCCCCATGCACTGTTGGTCCATCGTCTGCCGGCCGCGTTACAGGGTGTCGGACACCCCGGTCACAGCACTTTGCGCGAGTGTCACCCGATTCGGCGGCAAGGTAAAGGGTGAGTCGCGCTGCCTAGCAGCCCAGCTGGTCGGCGAGGTCGGTAAAGCTGGTCGCACTATATTCCCATGCTTGCACCGCATCGCGGTCGGGCGCGGGCCGGCCACCATATTCCATCGGGCGACTGACGAACGCGCACATCAACCCCGCCTTGCGCGCAGCTGCGAGGTCGGCGTGGTGGGCCGCAACGAGGCAAAGCTCGCCGGGCGCCACGTCGAGCGCAGCAGCTGTGGCCAGATAGGCCTGCGCTGCCGGTTTGTAGGCACCCGCAACCTCGGCACCGAGAACTGCGTCCCAGGGCAGGCCGGCGCGGCGCGCCATCGCCACCATCATCGAGATATTGCCGTTCGACAGCGTGACGATGGGAAAGCGCGTCTTGAGTCGCGTCAGCCCCGCGACGGTGTCGGGCCAGGGATCGAGTCGATGCCAGCCGCGCGTCAGTTCGGCGCGGGTCGATTCGTCGAGATCAATGTCGAGCGTGGCGAGCAGATCGTCGAGCATGGTCCGGTGCAGCGAATCAAGTTTGACGAACGCCGCCGATTCGGACGCAGCGCGCGCTTTGTTGGCCGCCAGCATCGCTGGGACATAGCGCGCGCGCCACTGGTCGGCGAAGGCGTGCGGATCGGCGCGCGGACGGCGCTCGTC
>CALDHQ010000557.1 GCA_937894055.1 uncultured Polymorphobacter sp. | reverse complement strand
GAGCACTCAGGTTGAGAGCAGCAGTGCCAGTGTGGGTTTCCGCATTGCGTACTAGTTCAAGTTCAATGCCTGCCAGTGAGCCTCTGAGGCTGCAATTATTAGTACTCGGCGGAACTTTAGATACAGTTCAAGTTGGTTACTTGAACTTGAAGCAGCCTGAGTGAAGTTCAAGTTCAAGTTGATCGCCTCGCAAATCGTTGCACTTCAAGTTGAATCACTGGCACTTCTTCGGCCACTGGCAGTCACGGTGTCAGCCTGAGCTGACTCGGAGTGGATACTACGTACTGCACTGGCAGGTACTACTATGACAAGGAATTGCTGACCTGAAGGCACTGCAGTGGTTGACCTTACCAGCCCTGACCGCATCCTCATCGGCGGTGAGCAGACGGAAGGTGGCCTGGCCGCCATTGAGGCACTCGTCAGCGTCTATGCCAACTGGGTGCCGCGCGAACGCATCTTGAAGACGAACCTTTGGTCTTCCGAGCTGTCCAAGCTCGTCGCCAATGCCTTCCTCGCCCAGCGCATCTCCTCCATCAACAGCATCTCCGCCCTTTGCGAAAAGACCGGTGCAGATGTGGATGAAGTCGCCCGCGCCATTGGCTCCGACTCACGCATCGGGCCAAAATTCCTCAAGGCTTCCGTCGGCTTCGGTGGCTCCTGCTTCCAGAAAGACGTGCTCAATCTCGTCTACCTCTGCGGTCACTTCGGCCTGCCTGAAGTCGCCGCTTACTGGGATCAGGTCATCAAAATGAACGACTGGCAGAAGACTCGCTTCGCGCGTCATATCGTGGCTACGCTCTTCAACACCGTGTCTGGCAAGAAGATTGCGGTGTATGGATTTGCCTTCAAAAAGGACACCAACGATACGCGCGAATCTGCGGCAATCGCGGTGTGCCGGGACCTGCTCGCTGAGCATGCCAACGTGATGGTGTATGACCCCAAAGTGCCCGCGGATGAGATCGTGCGCGACACCTTGGGCGCCGGAAACTCGAACGCCCGCCTCAGCGTCGCCGCCAGCGCCTTGGCGTCGGCACTGACCTGGCGGCAGAACGACCAGATGTTGCGCACCCGCCGCATCCTCACGCAATCCCTCGACGGCGTTGCGGCCACCGCGCGGACTGACCCGCACCGCCAGCCGAATGCCGCCGGCAACCATGTTCCACGCCGTCATGATGTCAGATCAGCCCGCTATCGAGCAGCAGCGCCGGCAGCATGCGCTGGATGACGATGATGACCAGAATCAGCACCATCGGCGACAGATCGATGCCCCCAAGGTCGGGCAGCACCTTGCGGATCGGCCGCAGCAGCGGCTCGGTCACGCGGTTGAGGAAGGTATACAGCCCGTCGACGAAGCGGTTGTGCAGGTTGATGACGTTGAACGCCACCAGCCACGACAATATGGCCTGCGCGATGATCAGCCAGACAATCCACTGCAACACCATGATGATGATACTGACGATGGCGCCAACGGTGTTCATGCATCACTCCAAACTGTAGGTCACCGCTCTACCCGCTTGCCCGAACCCGCGCAATCGCTTCGCCATGCGCCGGCGGGTCAGATGACCAGCCGGAAGCGCGCGCCGCCGCCATCGGCGACCTCGCAAGTCAGCGCGCCATCGTGGGCGAGCGCGATCTGGCGCGCCAGGCTGAGGCCGACGCCGGTGCCTTCGGCCTTGGTCGAGAAGAACGGCAGGAAGATGTCCTGGCGCTGGTCTTCGGGGACGCCGGGGCCGTTGTCAGTGACATCGATGGCGACGCGGCCACCTTTGAGTGCGGTCGCTGCCAGCGTCACGGTGGGGGCGTCGCTGTGACCGGTGGCGGCCTCGGCGGCGTTGCGCAGCAGGTTGATCAGCACCTGCGCGATCAGGTCGGGGTCGGCGTCGAGGCTCAGCCCGTCCTGCACATTGACGGCGAGCGGCAGCGCCGGCCAGTCGCTGGCGAACAGCCGCGCCAGTTCGGCGAACATGGTGGCAAGCTCGACGCGGCGACGGCGCAGTTCGGGCGGGCGCGTCAGCTGGCGGTAGGTGCGGACGAAATGCATGACGCCTTCGGCGCGGCGTGCGACGGTTTCGATCGCGGCGCGGGCGTCGGCAATCGCCGGGTCGCGGCCGGTGTCGGCGGCAGCGATGAGCGCTGCTGCGGTCGCCGACAGGCTGGTCACCGGCGTCATCGAGTTCATGATTTCATGCGTCAGCACGCGCACCAGATCGGTCTGCGCCGCCAGTTCGGCGCGGTCGAGTTCGTGCTGGATCGGCTGCACCGCGACGATGCGGACGGGGCCGCTGGCCTGCCGCACTTCGGCCATCGACAGTAGCGCTGCGGTCGGTGCGCCGGCGATGACGAGGCGCGTGCTGCGCCGCTCGCCGGGACGCAGCGCCGCGACATCGGCGGCAAATGCGGCACCGTGCGCGGTGAGGTCGGCCATTCGCAGCGTCGGCGCGCCACCGAGCAGCCGGCGTGCAGCCTTGTTGAGCAACTGGACGCGGTCGGCGGCGTCGATGCTGATCAGCGGGCTCGGGACGTCGTCGATCAGCGCCGCGAGGAAGCGGTTTTCGTCCTGCGTCGCGCTGCGTTCGTCGCGCAGCCGCACGACGGCGGCGTTGAGGCTCGCGCCGAGCACATCGAAGCCGCCGCCTTGCGGGCCGGCGTCGAAGCCCTGGCTGAAATCGCCGTGGCTGACCGATTCGACGAAGCGCGCGACGATGATGTTGGTGCGGCGCAGGAAGCCCCACAATTCCGCCAGCGCGGCGAGCGTCGCAAGGCCCGCGAGCAAGGTGGTGGCGTAAAGGCCGGGGCGGGTGATCGCCCAGGCCAGCGCGCTGCCCGCCGCGAGCAGCACGATGATGCGCGCCAGCAAGCCCACATCGAAGCGGCGGCCCAACGCGCTCATAACCCGTGCTTTTCCATGCGGCGGTAGAGCGAGCCGCGCGTCAGCCCGAGTTCGGCGGCGGCGGTCGAGATGTTGTAGGCGTGCTTGGCGAGCGCGCGCTCGATGATGCGGCGTTCGGAGCGTTCGAGGTTCATGTCGGTGTCGGGCGCCGCGACCGCGACCGAGGGTGCGGTGCGCGGCAGCGGGAAGTCTTCGGGCGTAAACGCGCTGCCGGTGGCGAGGATGACGGCGCGTTCGGCGGCGTGGCGTAGCGCGCGGACGTTGCCCGGCCAATTATAGTCGGCGAGTTGCGCC
>CALDHQ010000556.1 GCA_937894055.1 uncultured Polymorphobacter sp. | reverse complement strand
CCGACGCCATCACCGCCGCCGGCGGCCAGGCGCTGGCCGTGACCATGGACGTGACGCAAGACCCGGCTTGGGCCGGTCTGCTGGAAGCCACGTTGGGCGCCTTCGGCCGGCTCGACATCCTGGTCAACAACGCCGGCACCACGCACAAGAACCAGCCGATGCTCGATGTCGATCAACTGCCAGTACGACGACTTCGCCTGCTCGATCCATGGGCGGGCGTGATCGGCGCCGCGGCTTTCCTGCGCCACGGCCACGACCATGAACCCCTTGTCCTTCAGTTCTTCGTAGAGGGCCTGCCACACGGGCAAGTCAAAGCGGCAGCCTCACCAACTGGCCCACGTGGCGAGGAAGACCTTGCGGCCGCGCTCGACGGAGCCGCCGGTGAGGGACATCGCAAAACGCTCCTCGGGGGTCTTGGCCATGATGCGTGCGACGTCGATCGCGACATTGCCATTGCCGATCACCGCGACGCCGCAATGCGCCAGCTTGACGTCAAGGTCGGCGAAATCGGGGTGGCCGTTGTACCAGCCGACGAACGATCCCGACCCGAGCACGCCGGGCAGATCCTCGCCGGGAATGCCGAGCGGCCGGTCGTGCGGCGCGCCGGTGGCGAGCACGACCGCGTCATACAGACCGCGCAGTTCGTCGATACTGACGTCGGTGCCGATCTGCAGATTGCCGATAAACCCGACGCCCTCGCTCGCGGCAGTTGCCTCGTAGCGCTTGGTCACGGCCTTTATCGACTGGTGGTCGGGGGCGACGCCGGCGCGGATCAGCCCGAACGGCGTGGGCAGCCGGTCGATGATGTCGACCTTGACCTCGCCCAGCGTCTTGGCGAGCGCTTCGGCGGTGTAATAGCCCGCCGGCCCGGCACCGATAACTGCAATCTGGAGCAATGCCCCCTCCCCGATGGTTTTGGCGCCCTATTGGTCAGGCGCTCGTTGATTTGGAAGACTGTGCGTTGCCCGGCGCGACGGCGTCAAGCTGCCGCGTCGGGACGCTGGTCGGCCAATGGGGATCAGTCGTCCTTCTTCTTGAAATTGTCGTGGCAGCCACCGCACGACGCGCCGACCGCCTTGACCTGCGCGCCAGCGCCGGCGAGGTCGCCGGCATCGGCGAGCGTCTTGAGCTTGGCGGATTCGGTGACAAGCCGGTTGGCGGCGGCCTTGAAGTCGGCGGGCTTCTCCCAGATTGCCGGCAGTGCTTCGGTCTTGCCGGCTGACGGACCGGTACCGGCGGGGAACCAGCTAGTGATCTGCGGCGCAAGGTTGGCGATGACCGCAGCATTCTTCTGGATGATCGCGGCGTCGGGCTTGCCGCTGCTGTACTGGTCGCGGATCGCCTTAAAAGCCTTGCCGATTTGCTTGAAATTGGCTTCGCGCGCTTCCATCACCTTGGCGGGTGGCACCTGGGCGACGGCGGCGCTGCCGAGTGCAAGCATCAACGTGGTGGCGACGAGGGGCAGCAGGCGCATGGGTCGGGTTCCTTCGTTGGGCGATGATGCCGCAGACTGCTATGCGGCGCGCCTCCGCGTCAAGCTGCCATACGGTATCGGGTGCGCGCATTTGCTTGCCAGCCGCGCTCTGCTACAGGGACGCGCATGACCGCATCGCTCTCCCAAATCCGCAATTTTTCGATCATCGCGCACATCGATCACGGCAAATCGACGCTCGCCGACCGGCTGATCCAGCAGACCGGCGGCCTGACCGCGCGCGAAATGTCCGAGCAGGTGCTCGACAACATGGACATCGAGAAGGAACGCGGCATCACCATCAAGTCGCAGACGGTGCGGCTCGACTACAAGGCCAGCGACGGGAAAGTCTATGTTCTCAACCTGATGGACACGCCCGGCCACGTCGACTTCGCCTATGAAGTGTCGCGGTCACTGGCGGCGTGCGAGGGCGCTCTGCTGGTGGTCGACGCCGCGCAAGGCGTCGAGGCGCAGACGCTCGCCAACGTCTACCAGTCGATCGAGCACGACCATGTCATCGTGCCCGTCATCAACAAGGTCGACCTGCCCGCCGCCGAACCCGAACGGGTCAAGGCGCAGATCGAGGACGTCATCGGCATTTCGACCGACGACGCGGTGATGACCAGCGCCAAGACCGGTCTCGGCATCGGCGACGTGCTCGAAGCCATCGTCAAGTTCATCCCGCCGCCCAAGGGCGACCTCGACGCGCCATTGAAGGCAATGCTCGTCGATTCGTGGTACGACCCCTATCTCGGCGTTGTCATTCTGGTCCGCGTCATCGACGGCAAGCTCGTCAAGGGCCAGGAAATCATGATGATGGCGGCCGGCACCAAGCATCTGGTCGACCGCGTCGGCGTGTTCCGCCCGAAGATCGAAGTCATCGATGCATTGGGCCCAGGCGAAATCGGTTTCATCACTGCACAGATCAAGGAAGTCGCGCAGACCAACGTCGGCGACACCATCACCGACGCCAAGAAGCCGACCGCGCTCGCGCTGCCGGGGTTCAAGGAAGTCCAGCCGGTGGTGTTCTGCGGGCTGTTCCCGGTCGACGCCGCCGATTTCGAAAAGCTGCGCGAAAGCATCGGCCGCCTGCGGCTCAACGACGCCAGCTTCACGTTTGAGACCGAAAGCAGCGCCGCGCTCGGCTTCGGGTTCCGCTGCGGGTTCCTCGGGCTGCTCCATCTGGAGATCATCCAGGAACGGCTGACCCGCGAATACGACCTAGACCTGATCACCACCGCACCAAGCGTGGTCTACCGGATCCAGCTGCGCAAGAGCCGCACCGACGACGCCCGCGAGATGCTGCTCCACAACCCGGCCGATTACCCCGATCCCAGCCGGATCGAGCAGATCGACGAGCCGTGGATCAAGGCGGTGATCTACACCCCGGACGAATACCTCGGCTCGATCCTCAAGCTCTGCCAGGACCGCCGCGGGGTCCAGACCGGGCTGACCTACGTGGGCGGCCGCGCCCAGGTCAGATGCGGCGCCAGCCGGTCAATCACGGCTTCGGCCAGACGGCGATAGGTGGTGATCTTGCCGCCAAAAACGGTGAGCAGCGGCGCGCCGTCGGTATCGTGCTCGAGCCGGAAGTCGCGTGTGGCCGCCGCTGCCTTGGTCGCCTCCAGCGCCATGGCTGCCAACCAGCCCATCACGACCACCAGCGCTGCTGTCGCCATCGACACCGCACTGCTGACGGCCAACACACAAACGCAATCCACGGTTTCATCTCCATGATGTTAAACCTGCTTGCGAAGGAAAAGCCCACACATTTGGCTGTTGCCTTCGATATCTCCCGTTTTTCATTCCGCACTCGTGAATATCCCGAATACAAGGGAACTCGAGGAGAAACTCCTCCAGAGTTCATTGGCCAGGTGCCATTGCTCCAAGACGCGCTG
>CALDHQ010000555.1 GCA_937894055.1 uncultured Polymorphobacter sp. | reverse complement strand
CACGACGCTCTTCCGATCTGGTGTCTTTTCGAAAACCGACAGCGTCGGTGGCCAGCAGTACACGCTCGCCGAAATGCAGGCGCTGGTCGGCGAGGCGCACATGCTCGGCATGAAGGTGGCGATGCACGCGCACGGTGCCGCAGGCATCAACGACGGCCTGCGCGCCGGGGTCGATACCATCGAACACGCCAGCCTCGCGGACGCCGAATCGTTCAAGCTCGCCAAGGCCAGCGGTGCGTGGTTCTCGATGGACATCTATAACGACGACTACATCCTCGCCGAAGGCGCCAAGAACGGGGTTTTCGCCGAATCGCTCGAAAAGGAAAAGATCATCGGCCGCAAGCAGCGCGAGACGTTCCGCGCCGCGCACCAGGCCGGGGTCAGGATGGTGTTCGGCAGCGACGGCGGCGTCTATCCCAACGGCGACAATGCCAAGCAATTCGCCAAGATGGTCGAATGGGGCATGACGCCGATGCAGGCGATCCAGGCCGCCACCGTCAACGCCGGTCAGGCGCTGGCGCGTACCGGCGATGTCGGCGCGATTGCCGTTGGTCGCTACGGCGACATCATCGCGGTGGCGGGTGACCCGCTCGCCGATGTGACGGCGCTGACCAAGGTCGCGGTCGTCATCAAGGGTGGCGAGGTCGTCAAGGATGCGCGCTAGGGTCAAGCTGCTTGCCGGCGCGCTGCTGGCGGTGCTGGCGGGCGCGGCACACGCCGAAACCGTCGCTGTGCACGCCGCGCACATGCTCGATGTCGGCAACGGCCAGATGATCGATGACGCGGTGGTGGTCGTCACCGACGGCCGTGTCACCGCGCGGGGCACTGCGTCGGCAGTCACGGTGCCTGCCGGTGCGAAGCGCATCGAGCTCGGCGGGATGACGATGCTCCCCGGCCTCATCGACATGCACGTGCATCTGAGCGATGACCCGATGATCAGCGGCTACCGCCGGCTCGAACTCGTCGATAGCTTCTGGATGGCGGTCGGTGTTGCGAATGCCGCAAAGACGCTCGACGGTGGTTTCACCACGGTGCGCAACGTCGGTAGCCACAATTTCGATGATGTCGGGCTGAAACAGGCGATTGAGCGCGGCATCATCCGCGGCCCGCGCATCGTGCCCGCGACCTATATCATCTGCGCCACCGGCGGACCGTGCGATTCGACCGAGCTGCCGCCGTCGCTGGTCCGCACCGGCTATACCGGCGTCACCAATGGCCCCGATGCCTTGCGCGCCCGCGTCCGCGAGCTGCGCAAATACGGCGCCGAGGTCATCAAGTTCAACGGCACCGGCGGCGTGCTGTCGAAGGGCGGCGCCGTCGGCGCGCAGCAGTACAGCTATGCCGAAATGGCGGCGCTGGTCAGCGAGGCGCATCTGCTCGGCATGAAGGTCGCGATGCACGCGCACGGCGCCAGCGGCATCAACGACGGGCTGCGCGCCGGCGTCGACACCATCGAACACGCCAGCCTGGCGGACGAGGAGTCGTTCCGGCTCGCCAAGGCGAATGGCGCCTGGTTCTCGATGGATATCTATGACGACGACTATATCCTCGCCGAAGGTGCCAAGAACGGCATGTATCCCGAATCGCTCGAAAAGGAGCGCGCCGTCGGGTTGAAGCAGCGCCAGGTGTTCCGCGCCGCGCATGCCGCCGGGGTGCCCATGGTCTATGGCACCGACGCCGGCACCTATCCCAACGGCAACAACAGCGTGCAGTTCGCCAAGATGGTCGAATGGGGGATGACGCCGATGGAGGCGATCCAGTCGGCAACGGTCAATGCCGCGCAGGCGCTGGGGCGCAGCGGCGATGTCGGCACGCTGGCGGTCGGGCAATACGGCGACATCATCGCGGTGGCCGGTGATCCGCGCCGTGACGTCACCGAGCTGACGCGCGTGCGGGTGGTCATCAAGGGCGGTGCGGTGGTGCGCGACGATAGTGCGGCGAAAGGTAAGTAGCGCCCGGTTGTAAAGCCTGAATGCGTTTTCCAACCTCGCTCATCCCGAGCGAAGTCGAGGGGCCCGCAACGGCGCAGCGCGTCCCTCGACTTCGCTCGGGATGAGCGGCGTGGGTTCAGTTGGACAGGTCTAGGAACTAGCGTTTGCGCGCCGGCTTGGCACGCGCCCGCCCACCCGGCGAGCGCGCCGGCATCGTCGTGCCGCCGCGGCCCTGAAAGCCGATGAAATCCTCATACGCCGCCGACAGCCGCGCCAGCCGGGCATGGACCTGCGGCTCGCCGATCAGCCGCACGACATCATCGACGAGCAGGTTGAGCATCGACCCGAGCGCGCTGTTCATGTCCCAGAAGTGCCCGAAGCTGACCTCGGCAGTCAGCACATGCGGCGCCACGTCGCGCGCCCAGGGGCAATAGGGATCGGTGACGATGACCACCGGCACGCCGCGCGCTGTCGCATGTTCGGCAAGCTTGCGCAGATGCTGCGAATAACGCCGCACGTCGATCAGCACGACGACGTCATTGTCCTGCGCCTCGGAAGTGACTTCGGCAAAAGTGCCCGCGGCGGTGTCGATCAGCCGGACCCCGGGGCGGACATAGCCGAGCTGGCTCGAGAACCCCATCGCCAGCCCGCGCTCGCTCTGGAAGCCGGCGACAAACACGCGGTTTGCCCGCGCCAGCAGCGTGGCAATTGCCTGCCATTCGGGCGTCGTCGCCAGCCGGTAGACCTCGGCAATCGCCGCGGTTTCGGCGCGCAGCCGCTCGTCGAGACCGGCGCCGCTCGCCGACGCCAGCAGCCACGGCGCATCGCCCAGCCCGTCGCGGAGGTCCTGTTTGAGCGCCGACAGCCGGTGATAGCCCAGCGACTTGAGGAAGCGCCCGACGGTCATCGCGCTGACGCCGACGCGCGCGCCGATCGACGCGGCGGTTTCGAACGGCACCCCCGACATGTTTTCCAGCAGGAAGTTGGCGATCATCCGTTCGGACATGGTGAAGCTGTCGTAACGGTCACGCAGCAGGAGTTCGACGCGGTTGGTCATATCTGCGTGGCTAGCATGATCGATGGCGCTGTTAAATCACGAACATCGCGTTGCCGGCGTTAGCGCAACGATTTTTCGCCGGGTCAGGCCTCGACCATCGCCATCGCAGCATCATCAAAGGGTTGCGCGAGTTTCACGGCCGCCGCCAGCGGCGCTTCGAGCCAGTCGGCGTAGCGCTCGCGCGGCACGATCACCGGCATCGCCTTGGGGTGAATCGCCCCGACCAACGTGTTGGGCGCGCAGGTCAGGAACGCCATGCGCGGCATTTCGTCCGGCACCGGCCGCCAGATCCCGGCAAACGCGAACGGCACATCTTCGGGGTCGGCCATGCCGAACCAGTGGATGCGCTTTTTGCCCGTGGTGGGATCGGGCGTCGCCGACCATTCCGAAAACGCCGTCACCGGCACCAGGCAGCGCCGTTCGGAGTTGGCAAGCGCGCCGTGCCAGAACGGCGATGAAAGGTTGCGGACATTGGTGACCGGCCGCGCCACGCCGGGCGGCGGCGGAAAGCCCCAGCGCATGATGTCGAGGTGGCGCGCACCGCCCGCATCCTGCCGCACCACCGGTGCCTCGCGGTCGGGATAGATCGCCGGAAACGCCGGCAAATTGACGCCGCGGGTGTCCACCTTGAACAGCCGCGCGATGGCTTCGGTGTTGCTGGTCATGCGGTACAGGTTGCACATGCGGGTCGCTCCGGTTTACCGCTATGTGCCGCAGCCACCATGCAGATGTCGAGGCGGCGCAAACGGGGGAATACATGCACGACCACGAACGCAGCAACCATGCTGCTTAGCCGCCGCAACCTGATGCTGGGCGGCGGCGCGACGACATTGGCAGCAGGGGGATACGCGTTGCTCAATCCATCGAAACTGTTGCCGGTTCTCGATTTCGTCGACCGTGTGCTGCCTGGTGACGCGCCGACCACGCACGTCGCCGCCAACGTCAGCTTCGGCGCCGATCCGCGCCAGCGGCTCGATGTCTATGCGCCGGCCAAGCGCAACGGTGCGCTACCGGTGGTGCTGTTTTTCTACGGTGGCAGCTGGAGTTCGGGGCGGCGACAGGACTATGGCTTTGCCGGCCGGGCGTTTGCCTCGCGCGGCTTCGTCACCGTCGTGCCCGACTATCGCCTCGTGCCGCAGGTGCATTTCCCGGGCTTTGTGCAGGACGGTGCCGCGGCGCTTGAGTGGGTGCGCGCGAATATCGGTGGGC
>CALDHQ010000554.1 GCA_937894055.1 uncultured Polymorphobacter sp. | reverse complement strand
AGCGGCAGCGGCGTCGCTGACGGCGCGATTTCGTTGGACGCCGCCAGCACAGGCAGCCGGTCCATCGCGCGGAACGCCGCGTCGCGCTGCGGTATCGACCACGCCAGCACATCGGGCGTCGTCGGCATCGAGGCGATGACGTCGCGCGCTTCGCGGTCGAGGCTGGCGTACCAGACGCCGCCCGCGAGCAGCACCCCGCCGAGCGCCGCCAGAGCTATCGTTGTCTTGCGCATGGTCGGCGCCCTCCCCGTCTTGTTATGCCTGCACGCATAGCCTGCGGGCGACGGGAAGGGCAACCGGCGTCAGGCCGCGACCCAGTTGCCGTGGAAGCCCGGCGGGACGCGGTGCGGGATCTTTACCGTCGCCACCGGCGGCGCGGTGAAGTTGGCGGCATCGAGGATAACGAGGTCGGTCGTCGCGTCATTGGTGTCGATGACATAGCCGAGCAGCCAGCCGTCGTCCTCGGCACTGTCGGCACTGCGCGGCACGAAGACGAACTCGCCCGGAAAGCGGCCGGCGCCGAATTCGTGGGTCTCGCGCGTGCCGGCCTGCAGGTCGTGCTTGTAGTAGTGCGGCAGCGAGACAAAGTCCGACGTCCCCGTCGGCAGCGGCATCGTATAGGCGTAGCGATACGGCTGGCCGAGGCGGCGTTCGTCGGGGCGCGGGAACTCCTGCGGATCGGCGTCGAGGACCTTGCGATCGACAGTGCGCGCCACCGGATCGATCGTCCAGCGTTCGAACGTCACCGTCTGCGAATCCGGGCCCTGCGTGCTTTCGGCGAACATGCGGTCGTGCACCGCCAGATCGACGATGACCTTGCCGTCGGGCGTGTCATAGGCGTTGCACGGGTGGAAAACATGGCACGGCGAAACCGGGCACCAGATGGTGTCGCTGCCCTTGCCGTTGCGCGGCAGCAGCCCGACGCGCGCTTCATGCGCGGGGTTCCACGCATAGGGAAACGCATGGCCGGCGAGCAACGTCTTCATCGAAAACGTCAGCGGCAGGTCGAAGATCAGCACGAAGCGCTGGGTGATCATGCAGTCGTGGATGCTCGGGCCATCCTGCACCGCGATCGGCTCCTCGCGCGTCACCTTGCCGTCCTTGCCGACAACGACGTGGCGGATCGTCGTCGGATCGGTGCCGGCGTAGCAGATCGCGTGCATTTCGCCGGTCAGCGGATCGAGATGCGGGTGCGCGCTGAACGAGGCCTTGAGCGTGCCTTCGAACGGATTGTGCGCCACCGTGTCGAGCGTTTCCGACAGCTCGACGGGGAAGCCGCCGGCCTCGACCAGCGCCCAGGTCTTGCCGGCGTGGCCGAGCACATTGGTGTTGGCGGTATCGCTCATGCCGTTGCGCGGGCCGGGCGCGGCAGCCTCGCCGAGCGCCGCGCTGACCGCCTTCGACCGCACCCAGCGGTTGCGATACCACTGCGCCTTGCCGCCTTCCAGCCGCACGCCATGGACCATGCCGTCACCGATGAACCAGTGATAGGCGGCGGGGTTGGGCGGCGTCACCGGGTTGGGCCCGATGCGCAGGTAGCGGCCATCGAGCGCGGCGGGAATGGTGCCGGTAACCGCGAGGTCGGTGATCGTCACCTCCTGCGTCATCGGCGTGTGCACGCCCGACAGGTACGGGTGCGGCTGTTCGGGCGCGTGCATCCGGTTGCGGTTGAATTCGGCGACTTTCATCAGCCCCTTGGTGACGGTGCCGCGAATGAGTTCTTCGACCTTGCTGGCCATGTTGACCTCCCCTGTAGTGAATATGATTTGGCAAAACGACTCAGGAATGTTTACAGTGTTAGCATCATGGCGAGCGATGCTAACACTGTCAACATTGAATCCGCTGCTGCCGTCAAGGCGCGCGGCTACCACCACGGCGATCTGGGCGCCGCGCTCGTCGATTGCGGCATGCGGCTGCTCGAAAGCGGCGACGCCGAAAGCCTGAGCCTGCGCGCCGTCGCCCGCGAAGCCGGCGTCAGCGCCACCGCCGTCTATCGCCACTTCGCCGACAAGGCGGCCCTGCTGCGCGCGCTCGCCCGCGAAGGCCTCGACCAGCTCGCCCAAAACCAGCGCAACGCGATGATGCACGCCGGCGGCGGTGCGGCCGGACTCGATGCCTCGGGCGCCGCCTATGTGCGCTTCGCCGTCGCACGGCCGCAGCTGTTCCGCATGATCATGTCGAACATCGCCGTCGCCAACGGCGATGTCATCGACCAGACCGCCGCCGCGCCCGAACGCGTGTCGGGCGCGATGCGCCAGCTGCGCGACGCCATCGCCGCACTCGCCCCGCCGGGCACCAGCGCCGAGGAGGTACGTATCATCGCGGCGCGGTCATGGGCGCAGGCTTGAATGGGCAACCTTGCTGCTCGGCAATGCGTTCGTTCAACCTATCCCGCAGGGCAATGTGACGGGCCAGAATGTCGTTCCAATCTGCATCAGTGGGATGGTCGATACCGATTGTCCCATCAGGCGTGACCCGTGCGACCAGATCGTCGCCGTAAAAGGCATTCCAATGCGGCGGTGTCAGGTCCTCGCTCATTTCGTCTCCTTCGCCTCTATGGCGGCTATGATGGTGTCCAGATTGTTGCGGAGCAGGACGATCAGGGCGGCGTTGGCTTCCGTGCTGGGTGCCAGCGAAGGTCCAATTGCGCCTATTTCGACTTCGGCATTGTTGCCTTCTCGGTTCCCAACAAGATAGAAATAGTTCTTCGCCAACGGGACCATCGACTGATAGCCCCACGGTCCCGGCGTTGCCTCCCCCGCCAGCCTTTTCAGTTCATCGAGCATCGGGAAGTTCCTTTCGGTAGGCGATGATTTCATACGTGCGCGGCTTATTGCCCCGACCCCACCACCATGCCCTTGCAATGGCCGTATCCTGCGCGCCGCTGCGGAACATAACGGTTACGCGGGCCTGCTCATTGACGGGGCAAGGCCCGCCATCATGAGCAATCCAGCCCTCGGCAATCTGTTCCTCTGTTAGCATGGTTGGTCCTCCTGGGTGGCTTTGAGGTGGTTGGCGAGAGTTTCGGCTTGGCGTTCGCATTGCCCCTTCCACATATCGCGGTTGCGGGCGGCTCGTGCCACTTGGGCCAGCGCAACCCACAGATCGGACGGAACGGGCGTTAGGCCATCGCCGTCGATGATCTGCCATGCGCGAACCTCAAAATCAGTTCTGGCGGCTTCCGATGCCTGTTCAAACGCAATCTTGAACGCCTCCCACGGTGTCGCAGTGACCGGCACGAGAAGTTCAAATGCGGCTTCCACAGCCTCGATATCAGTCCGCGTCACAAATAAATCCTCCCGTAGTAGGCCAGGAGTGCAGCTTCGGCGACCCCATCATCCTTCACGCGAGTGACCTCTGGCGCGATCGACGGCATCAATCGCCGGGCTTCCTCGCGACTCGCATTCTTGTCCGCTTTTAGCAGACCCATCTTGCCTTTCCAAACCGCAGGCGTGACGAAGTGAACCGGGATCGACCAGCCGCTCGCAATCGCATGAGCGAAGCCATAGGACCGACCGAAATTGAACCCGCTCGCCGAGCCCTGTCTTGGCATCGCGCCGACTTGCTCGATCACAACCATGTCAACATCCGAAGTCATATTCCAGCTTCGGAACCACTCCGACCACGCGGGCTGAATCTTACCCTTCTTCATCAGCGGCACCCGGCAGACAATCGTGCTGTTATCCGGGAACAGGATCACCATTGCGCCGGTCATGCCGGGATCTATGCCTGCGACGATCATTTCCGATACCTCCTCATTGTGTCGCATTCAGCCGTGATCAGGAACTTGCGTTCGTGCGCCCAGGCCGGAATATCTTCCATGATGTCCTTCAGCAGCAGTGCAAGGCCGGGCCGGTCTTTTGTCTCGGCCACGATCTCGTCGTGGACCAGGGCGACCATCGGGACGCCCTCCTTGTGGAGCTGGTTGACGGCGTACTTCAGCAGGGCGGCCGCCGTGCCCTGGACGAGGTAGTTGGTGCCCTTGTAGGCGCCGACATCGGCGCTGGCGCGGGCGTCGGCGATGCCCTCGACGGTGTGGGCGATCAGCGCGGCGTCGAGCTTGGCGGCCGTCAGCAGCGCGCCCAGTTCGTCGTGCAGTTCGCGCGCAAGGTGCCCGCGCTCCTGCTCGCGCACCTGCTGCAGGTGGGTGGCCAGTTCGGCCAGCGTGGCGGTGCGGTCGCGCACCTGGCGCTCCAG
>CALDHQ010000553.1 GCA_937894055.1 uncultured Polymorphobacter sp. | reverse complement strand
GATCTAGCGATCCGCCGTGACGCCGGAAGCCGTTCTTTCCGCGACGATTCGCGAGGACGATCGGTGCAGCGTTCGAACGTGGTGCAGTCATTTTAAAGCCCCTCAGACACGTGTAGCCCATTAACACCCGTTCAGATTGAACCAACCGTTTGCAAATCGCAACCCGAATTTTGGTCCATTTCTGCTGGAATTAGTGAATCTTAGTGGTTCTAAGGACGACCGTTTTCGTCCGGAATTGAGCTGCTATCGGCGCGATTCATGCCGATTTACGCCTATGCTGCAGTGCATCAAACGGCGTCGGGCTGCGCCTCCGGGCGCGCCTTGCGAAGTGTCGGCAAGGCATTCAATTTTTTATCGATTGCGACCAATGACGGGAATGCGGTCAGATCGGCACGAATCCGGCGGGCGTTGTACAATTGCGGGACGAGGCACAGGTCGGCGAGCGTCACCGAGTCGCCGAACAGGTAACGGCCGGTGCTGGCGGCGGCGGTTTCCTCGAGCGCGGCGAAGCCGGTGGTGATCCAGTGTTCGGCCCAAAGGTCGACCGACTCGGGTGCCACGGCGAGCGGGCCCTTGAGGTAGTTGAGTACGCGCAGATTGTTGAGCGGGTGGATATCGCAGGCAATCGTCAGCGCCGCGGCGCGGATGCGGGCGCGGGCGACGGCGTCACCGGGCAACAGCGGCGGATCGGGATAGGTTTCGTCGAGATATTCGATGATCGCCAGGCTTTGATTGAGGCCGACATCGCCGTCGATGAGATAGGGCACCAGCCCCTGCGGGTTGAGCATGGTGAAGCCGACGCCCGACTGCGCGCCGCTGCGCAGGTCGATGGCTTTGCTCTTGTAGCTGAGTCCCTTGAACGCCAGTGCCAGCCGGACGCGGTACGCCGCCGACGAACGCCAATAGCCATAAAGAATGCGGTTGGCGTCGGCGGACATGGCGGGGCTCCTCAGGCGAAGGGGTTCTTGCCGCCGCGAAGCGTCAGCCGGATCGGCACGCCGTCGAAGCCGAGCGTATCGCGCATGCCGCCGATGAGATAGCGGCGATAGCTTTCGGGCAGTTCGTCGAGGCGGTTGCCGAAGACCACGAACGTCGGCGGGCGCGTCGCGGCCTGGGTGACATAGCGCAGCTTGATGCGGCGGCCGTTGGGGGCCGGCGGCGGGTTGCGTTCGAGCGCGGCTTCGAACCAGCGGTTGAGCTGGCTGGTCGAGACGCGGCGCGACCAGGCATCGCGCGCTTCGAACGCCGCCTTCATCAGGATGTCGATGTTTTTGCCGGTGAGGCCCGAGATGGCGATCAGCGGCACGCCCTTGATCTGCGCGAGGCCCTCGTCGAGCGCCTTGCGGACGCCCTGGAACAGCGACGACTGGTCGTGCGCGGCGTCCCATTTGTTGAGCGCGATGATCAGCGCGCGGCCTTCCTTGAGGACCATGTCGGCGATGCGCAGGTCCTGCGCTTCAAGCCCCAAGGTCGCATCGAGCAGCAGCACGACGACTTCGGCAAAATCGACCGAGTATTTGGTGTCGGCGGCGGACAGCGTCTCGAGCTTGTCGGTGACCTTCGACCGGCGGCGCAAACCGGCGGTGTCGATCAGCCGCACCGGGCGCAGCACGCCGTCGCGCGGGTATTCCCAGTCGATGGCAATCGAATCGCGGGTGATGCCGGCTTCGGGGCCGGTAATCAGGCGGTCCTGCCCGAGCATGCGGTTGATCAGCGTCGACTTGCCGGCGTTCGGCCGCCCGACGATCGCCAGCTTGAGCGGCTCGTTGAGCAGACGCTCGGCAGCGGCTTCCTCGTAGTCCTCGTCGATCTCGGGCATCTCGTCGGCGGCCTTGGCCATCAGCCGCCACATCTTTGCGAGCGCGGTCAGGCCGAACAGCTGCAGATACGTTTCACCGCGCGACGGATCGATCGGCTTTTCCTGGTCGCCCGACGTACCGGTGACCAGCTTGAGCTTGATCGTCTGACGCTGCAGGTCTTCACCGCCGAGGCGATACACCGACTTCAGTTCGCGCAGGAAGTAGGCGGTGTTGGTGGGCTGCAGCTCGGGTTCCCAGAGCAGATTCGCGTACTGCGGATCAGCGGTGAACTCGATGTCGGGCGTACCGCCGGTGTTCACGTTCCGTCCCGGCGTGCCGTTCACGTTCACTTCGTAGGCGACCGCGAGCCGCTCGTTGTTGGGATTGAGCGGACGCACCAGCGCGATCCAGAGCTGCGAGGGATCGACGTAGTAGTCGACGTTCTCGCGCAACACTTCATAGATCTGCCGCGACGGATTGCGTGCGCCGCGCACGGAGAACTGCGCGACGTCTTCCACCATCGGCACACGCTCGCAGCCGATGGATTCGAGATGCGCCGTGAGATCTTCCAACCGCCGCACGTCACCTTTGCGCAATTCGAGGCGAGCGCCGGCCAGTGCGCGCGGCAGCGCCGTCTGCTCGAGCACGGCGCGCGCTGTGGTGAGCAACAGGCGCACCCCGCTCCGCCCGAGCTTTTCGAGCGTCTCCACGCGCTCGCCGGCCACTTCGGCATGCGGCTCGACCTCGCCGAAGCCTTCACGCGGCGGGTAGAGCGCGACGGGAATGTCGTCTACCAGCGACTGCAGATCGGCCAGCCACCGTTCGGCATCGCCCACCTGATCGGTGATGACCACAACCAATCGTTGCGGCAGTGCGCGCGCGAGAGCGGCCACGAACACCGCGTCGGCCGAGCCCGCCAGGCCGCCCACGCGCAGGCTCTGACCGGGTCCCGGAATCGTCTTGTGTACTCGTGCGAACGCCGGCAACGCCTCGATCGCATCGAGCAGTCTGGGAAGGCCCATCAGTGTCTCGCCAACCAGGCTTCGGCCAGGAGCGCAGCGAGTGCCAACGCGACCAGCGGCAACAGCAAACCATGTCCGGCCGCGCGATCGAACACGAGGCCGCCGGCGACGAGTCCGCCGCGACCGCCTACGAGGCCGCCGCGCAGACCAGCGCCGGCAAGACCTGAAGAGGGGTGTGGGACAGACGCAGACGCATGTTGTTCCTTGAGCAGAAAGAGTCGTGGGTGTCAAC
>CALDHQ010000552.1 GCA_937894055.1 uncultured Polymorphobacter sp. | reverse complement strand
GCCGGGCTTTCGGTCCGGTTGATCGCCGAATATCGCGGCGCGGCACTGGTCGGCAAGGCGCTGCGCATCGAGAATCGCACCAATGCGGCGATCGTGCTGCGCGAGGCCGATCTCGCACCCCAAGGCACACTCGCGGTCACCATCGCCAAGCCTGAGCTTGCGCCGGGCGAAGCGACGTCGGCCTGGCTTGTCGGACAGGCTGGAGGCGAACGATGAAGCTTTTTCACCGTACCGCCGAGGACGCTGCTCCGGCACCCAGCAGTTCGCCAGCCGAGACGCTGGGCGGCGTCAATGCCCGCACTGCCGCCAAGCAGCGAATGGTGTTGGTGCTACTGCTGTCGGTCGTGACGCTTGGGGGCGTCAGTTACATCTGGTCGCACAGAGCCAAGCCCGATGTCGCATCGCCCGACAAGCCGACGGCGGTGAAGATCTCGACCGATGACATGGTCGGCAAGAAGCTCGCGCAAAAGGAATGGGTGGCGCAGTCGGAGAACCAGCTCAACGACGCCAACACCCGGTTGAGCGCGGTCGAGGCGCGTGTCCCCGACCTGCAGCAGATGAAGGCCGATCTGGCCGCGGTCTCGCAGGAGAACGCCAAGCTCAAGAGCGACGGCGCCAAGCTGTTTGCGATCTACGAGCAGCAGAATGCCGCGCAAGCCGCGCAGATCGATGCGCTCAAAAAGTCGGGTGACGTAGGTCCAGGCGGACGCGTCGGGTCGCAAGGCGTCGAACCGTTCCGTGTTGGCGGCGCAAGCGGCAATGCCAATGTCGCACCATATCCGGACAAACCACTGCCGCGGGCGACGATGCCAGGGGATTTCAACCTGGCGCTGCCGAAGTGAAAACGATCAGCTTTGGTGTGCCGACGGCGAAGGGCACGACAGCGAAGGACGATGGTCCGGGATTTGTCGGCGCACGCCCGGATGCGCCGCCAACGGTTATCGAGGCGTCGCCTGAATATCTGCCGCCCAACAGCTATGCACCCGCGACGGTGATCGTCGGTGTCGACGCCGGTGCCGGAGTCTCGTCGCAGACCGATCCATTGCCTGTCGTGTTGCGGATCACCGGTCCGGCGCGTTCGGTGGTCAACAACGGCAAGATCCTGACGACACGGCTTGAAGGCTGCATCGTCAATGGTGCTGCGCGCGGCGATCTGTCGGCCGAGAAAGTCTATGTCAAACTCGCCAAGATGACCTGCGACCAGCCCGGTGGCCGCGTCGCCGTCAGCGAGGTCAAGGGCTTCATCAGCTTTGGCGGCAAGACCGGGGTGCGCGGCAAAGTGGTGTCGCGCGAGGGTCCGCTGGTGACGCAGGCGTTTCTCGCGGGGATTGCCGGCGGGTTCGGGCGTGGGTTCGCAGCGAACGCCAACGCCGTCTTCTCGGGCTCGACCACCGTCGTCGGCGGCCAGAAGCCGGTGCTGTCACCGCAGGAGATCGTCACTGCCGGTCTCGGCGAAGGCATGGCCAAATCGGGCGACATGGTCAGCAAATATCTGATCGAGCGCGCCGAGCAATACCAACCCGTCATCGAAATGCCGACCGGGATCGAGGTCGAAATCGTCTTCCTCGACGGTGTCTATGTGAGGAGTCCGCAATGAGTTTTGAACAGAAGCGACTGGTCCGGCAGACCGGCGTCATCGTGTCGGTCGCCGTCGCTGCCGCGCTCGGCACCGCCGCCGCCATGACGTTGGCCGGGAACCGCGCCGCGGCGCACGCGCTGCCTCAAGCCGAGGCGGTCAAGGCGGCGCTGGTGACGCGTCTGCCCAAAACCAGGGTGTCGTCGGTCGATTGCGCGAAGCTGGGCGGGCTGTGCGAGGTCGCTGCCGGCACGACATTGTTCTACACCGACGCGTCCGCGCGGTATCTGATTATCGGCCGCGTCTATGACATGCAGACGCGCACCGACCTGACTGCGGCACGGTTGCTCGAACTCAATCCCGATCTGCTCGTAGGTGGTGCCGCCCACGCGGACCAGGCGCGCGAACCGCAAGACCGGCAGGCGCCGGCCGCCGCCCAGCGCAAGATCGATCTGTCGAGCTTGCCCGCGTCGGGCGCGATCCGCTGGGGTCCCGAGAATGGCCCACGGCTGGTCGTGTTCAGTGACTTCCGCTGCAGCTACTGCGCCCATCTCTCGGCCGTTTTGCGCGAGATCGGCGCACGCGTCGAGGAACGGCCGATCTCGACATTGGGCAGTCGTGCGCTCAGCGAAGCGGTTTACTGCGCGGCCGACCCGGTGGCGGCGCTGCATGCCGCCTATGACGGCGCGCCGACCAAGAACGGGTCCAAAGCGCATCGGTCGTGCGATACGTCCGGGCTCGACGCCAACGAAACATTTGCGCGGGCGCACGGGTTCAATGGCACGCCGGTGATCGTCCGCGCCGATGGCGCGGTGATCGAAGGCTTCCGTTCCGCGCCGGTGCTCGCCGCCTGGCTCAAGTCGGGCGCAGGCGCATGACGTGGAAACCGCCATTGGGCATCGTCGTCAGCTTCGTCGCGTCGCCACGACGGGCGGTCCCCGCCGCTGCGCGTGCCGGCATTGGCAGGACGATCCACTCCGGGAGGGCGCTGTGAGACACCTGGCCGTGATCCCCTTGCTCGTACTGGTCGCCGGCTGCGCATCGGGAAATTCGCATGTCGGGTCGCACTTCGACTGCCGGGCGCCCGGCGGCACTTGTGCGCCGATGTCGGTGATTGATGCCCGCGCTGTCGAGGGGCTGGGCGATACCCAACCGGTCACGACGCGATCGCGCGCGCGACCACAGCCCAGTGGACATAGCGTCCCGATCGCCAATGCCACGACATCGGCGCCGCCGCTGCGGACCAGCGAGCGCGTTCTGCGCATCGTGTTCCCTGCGCATATCGATGCTGACGGCGTCTACCGTGACGAATCGACCGCGCATGCCGTCGTCGAAGGCGGCGAATGGGTTGATGCGTTGACCGGACCAATTGCGCTACGATCGTCGGGTCCGACGCAAGGCGCCGCCAGCACGGCGGCACCGGAGAAGTCGGCACTCGCGACGCTCGACGAGGTAATTGCGTCGCGCGCGGCACGTCCTGGTCCTTCGGCCGCACCCGCGCCATCCCAATTGTTGCCCCCCCCACAGATCTCGCAAGGAAACCCGTCGCGTTCACTGTTCCCGCAATCGCTTGCCGAAATCGCAGCCGGCTTGTCGGCACCAGTCATCGCGACGCTCGACGGCCAGGAATCTCCGGCGCGCTATGACAGGCCCGATGTGCCAGCAGTCGCGATGCCGGATCCTGCGGCTGGAGGTGCAATTCAACCCGCGCCGGCAGCGACCGCGACCAAGGCAATAGTCGCCGCACCTGTACCGGCACCTGCAACCACCGCCGCCCTCAACAGTGCCGAACTCGAAAGGGTTCGTCGCCCGCGTGTTGCCGGCGCGCCGCCGACAGCAGCCAGTGGGAGTCTCGCAGGAAAGGTCGATCCGTTGGCGCAGGCCAAGCCATGAGCTGGATCGACCGCCTCGCGGGCACGATTCTCGGCGAAAACGCCACGCCGGACCAGGTGCGTCCGGTCATCGGCCTCGACATGTTTTCAAGCTGGCTACCGTGGCGCGCGTTCCTGCCCGATCTCGGCATTTTCCTCAGCGTGAAAGATCTCCTTTTCCTTTTGTTTGAGCGACTCGGTGACGTAGCGCTCGCCGCCGACGGTGGTCTGGCGACGGATGTAGTCGGCGGGGACGAGGTGGAGGTTGGCCTTGGTAACCTCGATGTAGTAACCAAAATTATTCGTGAAGCGGACCTTCAGGCTGCGGATGCCGGTGCGTTCCTGCTCGGCGCGCTCGAGGTCGGAGAGCCAGGTTTTGTTGTCGGTCGTGAGCGAACGAAGCCGGTCCAGTTCCGGATCGTGACCCGCGCGGATGAAATTGCCGTCGGCGAGATCGTTGGGAAGTTCGGCGGCAAGGGCGGCGAGTTCGGCTTGCTGATTCTCGACCTGGGCCTGCCCAGGCTTGATGGCCTGGAGGTTTTGCGCCGGCTGCGCCGCCGCAAGGGCGCCATGGTGGCGCTCGCCGTGGTCGTGGGCGGCAAGTTCCTGGCCGAGCGGGCCCAGTCCAACTGCCGTGGCTGCGAGCGCAACCGTTTGGTAGTGAGCGATGCTGCTCCAGAAGCCGCCGGCCACGCCCTTGCGGTCGTTGTATTCCTGCTCGCCAAGAACATGGCTGATCCACTGCGCCCGCAGCACTTTCAAATAGTCCGCCCCATGCTCGCGTGCCTGTGTCTCCAAAAGGAAATCCGACCCACTGCGCGGAGCTTCGTCCTTGTCCCACCAGCTATGTTCAAAGCCCGCGCCAAGATTCACCACCCAGCCTTTCGGCGTCCAATGACTCAATGCCGCGTGTTTGTGCTGAGTCACGCCCCAAGTCGGGATGCCAAAACTCTGCACGATGAACCGGC
>CALDHQ010000551.1 GCA_937894055.1 uncultured Polymorphobacter sp. | reverse complement strand
CACAGGCGAAGACACTCTTTCCCTACACGACGCTCTTCCGATCTCTGCGAATAGGCCACCCCAATGACTCCCGTGGGGAGCGAAGCCGGGCTGAATATCAACGTGGGGCAGGAGACGGTCACGGCGTAATCCTCGACTTCACCTTTGAGTGTCGAGGTGGTGTTGAAGGTCGGAGCGATAGCGCCCTCGACCAGCCGCACGCGCACTTTCGCGGGATCGATGCGATCGAAGTCCCGATGCAGCACGGTGCGGGTGAGTTCGGCCAGCGCGCCGGTGGATTCGGCGGCGGCTTCGCTCACCTCGGCCTCGGCCAGCCGGCCCTGCCACCCGATCACCCGTGCCAGATTGATCCGCGCCATGCCGCGATTGTACGGCAGGGTCTGATCGCGCAGCCGCCCGGCCATGTCGGTGAGGTCGTAGCCGAGGACCTGGAGCCGATCCTCGACCTCGAGACGCGGGTCAACCATCTCTGCGAACGCAATGTCATCGAGCAGGTGGTCAGCCTGGCGGGAGATGCGTGATGGTGGCGCGGCGCGGCTTCACCTTGGCGCCGCACCCCATTAAGCTCGTGCCATGACCGACCGTTCCCCGATGCGCTTGCGCGACGCCTATCGCCATTTCACGCCGATCCAGACGCGCTGGCTCGACAATGACGTTTATGGGCACGTCAACAACACGGTTTACTACAGCTGGTTCGATACGGCGGTGAACGCCTATTTGATCAACGCCGGGGTGCTGGATATCATCAACGGCAAGACCATCGGCCTCGTTGTCGAAACCGGCTGTCGCTATGCGCGTGCGGTGGCGTTTCCGGAGACCATCGAGGCGGGGATTCGCGTCGCCAAGCTCGGTACGTCGAGCGTGCGCTATGAGATCGGGCTGTTCACCGCCGATCATGACGCGCCGGCGGCGGAGGGGTTCTTCGTCCATGTTTATGTCGACCGGATGACGCGGCGGCCGGTGCCGGTCGATGCGGCGTACCGTGCTGCGCTTGAAGCGATTGCCGGCTGAACGGCGTTCGCAGTTGATTTTGCACGGTTCATCGCGCGTATAGCTGATTTGCGCTATAAGGCGCCGTTCGGCCGATCCTTGGCCGGGGAGTTTGTCGTGATGTCGATCAAGACTGTTGCAGCCCGTATTGCGCTGGGCCTTGCCGTTTCAGGCGCGCTGGTGGCGGCACCGGTGGCCGCCGGTGGTTACCGTGGCGGTTACGGCGGCTATCATGGCGGCTATTACAACAACGGCTACTACAACAACGGCAACGTCTTCGGCGCCGTCGTCGGTACTGCGGTGGCGCTGGGTTTCATCGCGGCGATCGCGTCGGCGAGCAAGCCCAAGACCACGACCGTCGTCGCGCCGCAGCCGGCCTATGCGCCGGTCTATCCGCAGCAGCCGTATCAGCAGCCGGCGCCGATGCAGGCCCCAGCCGTTCAGCAGCAGGTTGACCCGTCGCAGACCGCTGCCGGCGCGCAGGCCGAAATGTGCGCCCGCGCCGCCGAACGCACCGCGCAGAATTACGGCGGCTTTGCCCGCACCGTGTCGATCGATTCGATCACCGGCGAACAGGCCAGTGCGGTCATCCGCGGCACGCTGGAAATCAACCCGAACAACGGCCAGCCGGTCAATCGCGCGGCGTTCACCTGCACCGCGAGCTACGGCCAGGTCACCGGCGTCCAGCTCGGCTGACGCGCCAATACTGGACAGCAGGCCGCACTTCGCCTAGTCCCGCGCACTCGCAACAGCGGAGGCTTAAAGTGACGGTCACACCCGGCGAATCGATTCTGATTCTGGATTTCGGCAGTCAGGTCACGCAGCTGATCGCGCGCCGCATCCGCGAGGCCGGCGTTTATTGCGAGATCGTCCCGTTCAGCAGCGGTGCCGAAGCTGTCGCGCGGCTGGCGCCCAAAGGCATCATCCTGTCGGGCAGCCCCGCATCGGTCAGCGAAGCCGCCTCCCCACGCGCCCCGCAAGCCGTGTTCGACGCCGGCGTGCCGGTGCTCGGCATCTGCTACGGCGAGCAGGCGTTGTGCGCGCAGCTTGGCGGCAATGTCGCACCGTCCGACCACCGTGAATTCGGCCGCGCCTTCCTTGAGATCGTCGATGACTGCAAGCTGTTCGACGGTGTCTGGGCCAAGGGCGAGCGCCACCAGGTGTGGATGAGCCACGGCGACCGCATCGACGCGATTCCCGCCGGCTTCCGCAGCGTCGGCAAGTCCGATGGTGCGCCGTTCGCCGCGATCGCCGATGATGACCGCCGCTACTACGGCGTCCAGTTCCACCCCGAAGTCTATCACACCCCCGACGGCGGCAAGCTGCTGGCGAACTTCGTCCACAAGGTCGCGGGCTGTTCGCGCAGCTGGACGATGGCGGGCTACCGCGATGCGAAGATTGCCGACATCCGCAAGCAGGTCGGTGACGGCAAGGTCATCTGCGGCCTGTCGGGCGGCGTCGATTCGGCGGTCGCGGCAGTGCTCATCCACGAAGCCATCGGCGATCAGCTGACCTGCGTGTTCGTCGACCATGGCCTGATGCGCGCCAACGAAGCCACCGAAGTCGTGACGCTGTTCCGCGAACATTACCACATCCCGCTGGTGCATGTGGACGCCTCCGAAGCCTTTCTCGGCGGGCTGGCCGGCGTCAGCGACCCCGAAGCCAAGCGCAAGTTCATCGGCAAGACCTTCATCGACGTGTTCGAGGCCGAAGCGAAGAAGATCGGCGGCGCCGGCTTCCTGGCGCAGGGCACGCTGTATCCCGATGTCATCGAAAGCGTGTCGTTCACCGGCGGGCCGTCGGTCACCATCAAGAGCCATCACAATGTCGGCGGGCTACCCGAGCGCATGAACATGAAGCTCGTCGAGCCGCTGCGCGAGCTGTTCAAGGACGAAGTCCGCGCGCTCGGTCGTGAGCTCGGGCTGCCGCAGGCGTTCGTCGGCCGCCACCCGTTCCCCGGCCCCGGCCTCGCCATCCGTATCCCCGGTGAAGTCACCAAGGAAAAGTGCGACGTGCTGCGCAAGGCCGACACCATCTACCTCGACGAAATCCGCAAGGCCGGGCTGTACGATGCCATCTGGCAGGCGTTCGCGGTGCTGCTGCCGGTCAAGACTGTCGGCGTCATGGGCGATGGCCGCACCTATGACAATGTCTGCGCGCTGCGCGCCGTCACTTCGGTCGATGGCATGACTGCCGATGTCTATCCGTTCGACAGCGCCTTCCTGAGCGCCGTCGCCACGCGCATCGTCAACGAGGTCAAGGGCATCAACCGCGTGGTCTATGACTATACGTCGAAGCCGCCCGGCACGATCGAATGGGAATAGCCGCGCGCCGCTAGGAAGCAGCTTTCCGGGTCAGCCATTGTCGCCATAGGCAAAGGCCGCAAGCGCTTCGGCATCGAGCAGCCGGATGCGGTTGTATCCCGTGTCGATCCAGCCCGCCGCCACGAACGACGCCAGCTTGCGCCCGACATGAAAGCGCGAGAGGTTGGCCATATCCGCCAACTGCTGGTGCGTCAGCCAAAAGCCGAGCGGGTCGTCGGGCACAACCTCGCCCGTCCCCAGCACCCGCAGCAGCACGCAGGCCAGCCGCCGGCCTGCATCCGGGGTCAGCAGATCGCGGACGACCCAGGCACCGAGCCGGTTGCCGAGCTCGGCCAGTTGGCCCACCCGGACCGCGATTTCGGGGTCGGCTTGCATCAGCGGCACCAGCCGTGCGTTGGATACGAACAGCAGCCGGCTTGGCTCCAGCACGCGATAGGTCAGCTCGCGCGGCCCGCCATGCAGCGGCGCCTTGAGCCCGAACCATTCGCCACGGCGCAGCACATGGCCCAGCTGCGGGGTTTGGCGCGGATGGCCGCCCTCCACCCCGATCGCACCGGCCAGAATCCCATAGAGTCCATTGGAAGGATCGCCCTCGCGAAACACGGCGCTCCCCGGCGCAGCATCGACCACCACGCCGCAGCCGACGATCTGCTTGCGGAATTGCGCCGGATGCTCGGCAAGCCAGCCACGCGCGGCAAAAGGTGCCTCGCGGTCGAGGAGCTGATGTTCAAACGGTTCGTTTCTCGCCATCTGCAATTGTTACTTCGCGCAACATCGCTGAGTCCATATCTGCGACATTCCGGCATCACCATTTGTCAGGGAGCTCACCATGATCCGCCGAATTGCCCTCGCCGCGCTGATGTCTGCGTCGTTGCTTGCCCCATCCGTGGCCGATGCCTGCAGCCGTGCCGTCTATTTCGGCAAGGAAGGCCAGACCGTCACCGGCCGCACCATGGACTGGGCGGTACCGGACGTGGATACCAATCTCTGGCTGAGCCCGCGCGGGATGACGCGCACCATCAAAACCGCCATGCCGATGACCTGGACCAGCCGCTATGGCAGCGTCGTCACCACCATCTATGAAAGCGTCTCAGCCGACGGCATGAACGAGAAGGGGCTTGTCGCCAACATGCTCTATCTCGCCGAAGCCAAATATCCGGTGGCTATTGCCAACGACAAGCGCCCGACGCTGCCGATCTCGGCCTTGGTGCAGTATATCCTCGACAATTATGCCACCACGGCCGAGGCCGTCGCCGGCATGGAAAGCGGCACCTTCCGCGTCGTCCCCATCGTTGCGCCGACCGGTGAGGCCGGCACCGTGCACTTCTCGGTTTCGGACGCTTCGGGCGATTCCGCCATCTTCGAATTTCTTGATGGCAAGCTCGTCGTCCACCACGGCAAGCAGTACCAGGTGATGACCAATTCGCCGACCTATGACCAGCAACTCGGCCTCAACGCCTATTGGCAAAGCATCGGCGGCGAGGTCTTCCTGCCCGGCACCAACCGCGCCGCCGACCGCTTTGTCCGCGCCTCCTACTATATCAACGAAGGCAAGCAAACGTCTGTTGCGCGCGATGCCGTGGCCACGGTGTTCAGCGTGATGCGCAATGTCAGCGTGCCGATCGGCATCAGCACACCCGGCAAGCCGAACGTCGCCGACACGCTGTGGCTGACCGTCGGCGACCAGAAGAACCGGGTCTATTATTTCCAGGACACCCGGGCCCCCGGCGTGCTGTGGACCAACCTCAACCGCCTCGATTTCAGTCCCGGATCCGGCAGCCGCAAGCTGCAGCTCGACGGCAACCGCGACCTGTCGGGCGACCAGACCTCCAACTTCAAGCCCGCCAAGCCGTTCGACTTCCTCGTCCCGCACGATTAAGGCGAGGCCCGTCCCCTTTCTGCCGCGCGCCGGGGCACCTGCGCGCGCGGCACACCCTTCCAACATTTCCAGCTTGCTGTAATATCCCCGTATTGTCCCACGGGGAGGGTGACATGCAGACGGTTCCGAAATGGTATTGGATTGCCAGCATTCTGGCGCTGGTATGGGCGTTGGCGGGTTGCTTCGCCTATTGGTCGCAGGTCAGCATGACGGCCGACGATCTTGCGCAGTTGCCGCCCGAACAGGCGGCGGTCTGGGCGATGATGCCCAAATGGGTGGTCGGTGCCTATGCGGTGGCGGTATGGGCCGCGCTCGCCGGCACGCTCGGGCTGCTGTTGCGCAAAAGCTGGGCGCGACCGGCATTGTTGGTGTCGCTGTTCGGCATCGTCGTGCAGTTCGGCTGGACATTCTTTGCGACGCCGCTGCTCGCCAGCCAGGGCGCGGGTGCGGCGGCGTTCCCGCTGTTCATTCTGCTTGCCGGCATGGCGATGCTGGCGCTGGCACGGCATGCTGCGGCGCGTGGCTGGTTGAATTGATCCAGTAGAATTGAACGGGCAACACGACTCAACGTTCGCGCGGCGTGTCGGCACCGCGCTGTTTCCCTGCACGGTTTGAAGCGATGCTTGTCGGGCTGGAAAACAAGTGCGCCGTGTCCGGCGGCGGCCGCAAATGAGTTAGAACCCAGAAATATCTGTTTTTGGAGCCATTTTTGGCGTACGAAGGCCTAGGGGGCGTGGGCCGCGTCGGCCAGGTTGGCGGGGCAATGCAGCTATGACGCGCACTGTGCAACG
>CALDHQ010000550.1 GCA_937894055.1 uncultured Polymorphobacter sp. | reverse complement strand
GTTTGGCGCTCTTCAATCGGGTGCAGGCCTCAGGCCTGCCCGCCGGAGGCTCTTCAATAAAAAAGGGCCGCAAGCTTGCGCCTGCGGCCCTGTTCTTATCGGTCAACCGAAGCTCAGGCGTCGTCGCCGTCAGCGTCGCTGAACACCGGGCCGCTGTCCTGGCCCTTGGCGCTGGTGTCGCGATCGACGAATTCGACGATGGCCATCGGCGTTGCGTCCGAGCGGCGGATGCCGGCCTTGACGATGCGGATGTAGCCGCCCTGACGGTCGGCGTAGCGCGTCGCGATGACGTCGAACAGCTTCACCAGCTGCGCGTCATCCTGCAGGCGGGCGTGCGCGAGGCGGCGGTTCGACAGGCCGCCGGTCTTGGCGAGCGTGACGAGCTTTTCGACATAGGGACGGATTTCGCGTGCCTTGGGCAGCGTGGTGGTGATCTGCTCGTGCTTGATCAGCGATGCGGCCATGTTGCGGAACATGGCGAGGCGGTGGCTGGTCGTGCGACCGAGTTTACGATGGGCATTACCGTGACGCATTTTTCTTCTCCGTTCGATCGGGGGCCGTGCGAGGTACCCCGGAGCTGGCCTTTGGTGCCCCCAGGCCGTGAAAGGGGGGTTGTCGTTCGTTTGGCGCTGGCTGGGCCGCGGCAAAGCCGCGTCCCCGTCGGACGGGTCGGCAGAAGTGCCGCCCGCCGGCCGAGCTTGCGCGAGTCGGAAGTTAAGCCGAAAATCGCAAGGGCAATTTTCGGCTTAGCTTCGCGCCGCGCTGCGCTTAATACTCCTGCTCGAGCTTCTTCGCCATTTCCTCGATGTTCTCCGGCGGCCAGCCGGGGATTTCCATGCCGAGGCGCAGGTTCATCGCCGACAGCACTTCCTTGATCTCGTTCAATGACTTGCGGCCGAAGTTCGGGGTGCGCAGCATCTCGCTTTCGGTCTTCTGAACCAGATCGCCGATGTAGATGATGTTGTCGTTCTTCAGGCAGTTCGCCGAACGCACCGACAGTTCCAACTCGTCGACCTTCTTGAGCAGATGACGGTTGAGCGCGGCGGTGTCATCGACTTCGACGGGGCCAGCCGCGTGCTGGACGGCGCTGACGGCGGTCGGCTCGTCGAAGTTGACGAACAGCTGGAGCTGGTCCTGCAGGATGCGCGCGGCATAGGCCAGTGCATCATCGGGGGTCAGCGTGCCGTCGGTTTCAACGTTGAGCGTCAGCTTGTCGTAGTCGAGTTCCTGACCGACGCGGGTGTTTTCAACCTTGTACGCCACCTGGCGCACCGGCGAATACAACGCATCGACGGGCACGAGGCCGATCGGCGCATCGACCGGACGGTTGGCCGAGGCCGGGACATAGCCCTTGCCGGCTTCGACCGTCAGTTCCATGTTGAGCGTCGCGCCTTCGTCGAGCGTGCAGATCACCAGGTCGGGGTTCATGATTTCCATGTCGCCGGTGACCTGAATCTGGCCGGCGGTGACCGAGCCGGGGCCGGTCGCGGTCAGATACAGACGCTTGGCGGTTTCGCCCTGCATGCGGATCGCGACCTGCTTGATGTTGAGCACGATGTCGGTGACAT
Organism: uncultured Polymorphobacter sp.; assembly: GCA_937894055.1. GTDB lineage: Bacteria > Pseudomonadota > Alphaproteobacteria > Sphingomonadales > Sphingomonadaceae > Polymorphobacter_A. Next base: position 12,185 of record CALDHQ010000550.1, on the reverse strand, counting down.
CTTCGCGCACACCGGCGAGCGACGAGAATTCATGCAACACGCCATCGATCTTGATGGCGGTCACGGCAGCACCCTGCAGCGACGACAGCAGCACGCGGCGCAATGCGTTACCGAGCGTCAGGCCGAAGCCACGCTCGAGCGGTTCGGCAACAAAGATTGCCTTGCGCTTGGTATCGGTGCCGGCGCGGACGTCGAGCTTGTTCGGCTTCTTGAGTTCAGTCCAGTTCTTTGCGATCACTGCCACAGCTTCACCTCGGTATTGGGAGGCGCATCGTCATGCGCACTCCGACAAATTGAAATCGCCGGATGCATCCGGCGACGGTGGCGCGTCAGACGCGGCGACGCTTCGGCGGGCGCACACCGTTGTGCGGGATCGGCGTCACGTCGCGAATTGCGGTGATCTGGAACCCGACAGCCTGCAGCGCGCGCAGTGCCGATTCGCGACCCGAACCGGGGCCACGGACTTCGACTTCGAGCGTCCGGACGCCATGTTCGGCGGCCTTCTTGCCGGCATCTTCGGCGGCCATCTGCGCCGCGTACGGCGTCGACTTGCGGCTGCCCTTGAACCCCATCGTGCCGGCGCTCGACCAGGCAATCGCGTTGCCCTGGGCGTCGGTGATGGTGATCATCGTGTTGTTGAAGCTGGCGTTGACGTGTGCAACGCCGCTGGTGATGTTCTTGCGCTCGCGGCGCTTGATACGTGCTGGTTCGCGTGCCATCGGAAAATCCTGACTTAAGCCGAAAAAAGGAAGTTGTGAGCGCTGACGCGCTTACTTCTTCTTGCCGGCGATCGGCTTGGCCTTGCCCTTGCGGGTGCGGGCGTTGGTGTGGGTGCGCTGGCCGCGGACGGGCAGGCCACGACGGTGGCGCAGGCCGCGGTAGCAGGCCAGATCCATCAGACGCTTGATGTTCATCGCGGTCTGGCGACGCAGGTCGCCTTCGACGGTGAAATCACGGTCGATCATCTCGCGGATGGCCAGCACTTCGGCGTCGGTCAGGTCCTGGACGCGGCGTTCACGCGGCATCTCGAGCTTCTCGACGATCGACAGTGCCTTGGTCCGGCCAATGCCATGAATGTAAGTCAGCGCGATTTCTACGCGCTTGTTGGTCGGGATATTAACACCCGCGATACGTGCCACAGATTTTTCTCCTGCTCCACGGGACGCGAGGGCAGGCGTCCCATCTCAAAGCTTAAACCGAGCGCCAATAAGGCACCCGGCGTGTGAATTCCGTTTGTTCGGAATGCGGGGTGCTAGTCGGCTAATTCGCCGTTGTCAAGCTTTAACGCGCCCGTCATGGTGACCGCCGTCGAGCACAGCATCGATTGCGGCAGCGACGTCGTCCATGCTGGCCATGCCGTCGACGCGCGTCACCAGCTGGCGCTCGTCGTAGTACGGCAGGATCGGCGCGGTCTTGGCGCGATATTCAGCCATGCGGGCGCGCACGGTTTCGGCGTTGTCATCGGGACGGCGCTTGAACTCATGGCCGCCGCAGACGTCGCAAGTGCCGGCAACCTTGGGCTGCTTGTGGCGATCGTGGTAGCCTTCGCCGCACGTGGCGCAAGTGAAGCGGCCGGTGACGCGGTCAACCAGCAGGTCTTCGTCGACGGCGAGCTCGATGACGTGATCGAGATTGAGGCGCTTCGCCACCAGCATCGCGTCGAGCGCCTGCGCCTGACCCAGCGTGCGCGGATAGCCATCGAGAATAAAGCCCGGGTGATCGGCACCGACATCGAGCTGCTCGGCAATGAGCCCGCTGACGACTTCGTCGGGCATCAACGCACCCGCATCCATCACCGCCTTGGCCTGCACGCCGAGCGCACTGCCCGATTTGACTGCAGCGCGCAGCATGTCACCGGTGGAAAGCTGCACCATGCCACGCGCGGCGGTCAGCCGTGCAGCCTGGGTACCCTTTCCTGCGCCGGGAGGTCCGAGCAGGATGATGATCTTCAACGGCGGTTACCCCTCAGCTTCGCCTTCTTGATGAGGCCTTGGTATTGGTGCGCAAGCAGATGGCTCTGGATCTGCGCGACGGTGTCCATCGTCACGTTGACGACGATCAGCAGCGAGGTGCCGCCGAAATAGAAGGGAATCGACATCTTCGAGATGAGGAATTCGGGCAGCAGACAGATGAGCGTCAGATACGCCGCGCCGATCACGGTGATCCGCGTCAGCACATAATCGAGGTACTCCATCGTCTTGGTACCCGGCCGGATGCCGGGAACGAAGCCGCCATGCTTCTTCAGATTGTCCGCGGTCTCTTCGGGGTTGAACACCACCGCGGTGTAGAAGAAGCTGAAGAAGATGATGCCCGCCGCATAGAGCGCCATGTACAGCGGTGCGCCATGCTGCAGCGCTGTCGTGACGGTCAGCAACCAGTCAGGACCATTGCCCGACTGGCCGGCGAATTGCGCGATGGTCAGCGGCATCAACAGCAGCGACGATGCGAAAATCGGCGGGATGACACCGGCGGTGTTGATCTTCAGCGGCAGATGCGAGCTGTCGCCCTGGAACATCTGGTTGCCGGCCTGGCGTTTTGGATACTGGATCAGGATGCGGCGCTGCGCACGTTCCATCAGGCAGATGAACGCCACCGTGGCGAGCGCCATGACCGCAACGAACAGAATGAACCCTGCCGAGAGCGCGCCGGTACGCGCCTGTTCGAACAGCTGCGCGATGGCTGACGGGAACGATGCGACGATGCCGGCCATGATGATCAGCGAAACGCCGTTGCCGATGCCGCGGCTGGTGATCTGTTCGCCCAGCCACATCAGGAACATCGTGCCGCCGATCAGGCTGATGACGGTGGTGATGCGGAAGAAATAGCCCGGGTCGATGACTGCCGACAGGCCCTGATCGGAGCCCCAGCTTTCGAGCCCGACGGCGATCGAATAGCCCTGGATGGCGGTCAGCAGCACGGTGCCGTAGCGCGTGTACTGGTTGAGCTTCTTGCGGCCCGACTCGCCTTCCTTCTTGATGGAGGCCAGCGACGGCACCAGCGAGGTCATCAACTGGATGATGATCGAGGCGGTGATGTACGGCGTCACGCCGAGCGCGATCAGCGACATGCGCTGCAGCGCGCCGCCCGAGAACATGTTGAAGAAATCGAGCACGCCGCCCTTGGTGCCCTGGAACAGCGAGTTCAGCGCCGTCGGGTCGATCCCCGGCAGCGGCACGAACGACAACAGGCGGAACACGATCAGCGCGCCCAGTGTGAACCACAGGCGCTTCTTGAGCTCGGTTGCTTTGGAAAAACTGGCGAGGCTGAGATTGCCCGCCATTTGCTGCGCTGCAGACGCCATGTTCGCTTTACCCAATCAAATCGATGACGCTTGGAGTGCCATCCCAATACGCTGCCCGAATACGCGAGAGGCCCCGTGTTGCGTCTAGATAGGGACGCATTGCGTCAATGGCTATGCCTTAAAACGACAAAACCCGCGCAGCCAGTTTGGCGGCGCGGGTCTGTCAGGATCAGGCGTTGCGCGGCTTGCGTTCGACCACCGGCTTGACGACCGGCAGTTCGATGCTGCCACCGGCGGCTTCGACCGCGGCGCGCGCCGACTTGGTGACGCCGGCGAGCTTGAGGTTGAGCTTGGCGGTCAGCGCGCCCTTGCCGAGCAGGCGGACGCCTTCGCGGGCGTGGCTGATGACACCGGCAGCAACCAGCGCGGCGCCGTCGAGACTGTCGCCAGCCTTGATCTTGCCGGCGTCGACGGCCTTCTGCAGCGTCACGAGGTTGACCTCGGCGTATTCAACACGCAGCGCGTTGTTGAAGCCACGCTTCGGGATACGCATGTGGAGCGGCATCTGGCCGCCTTCGAAGCCCTTGATGGCCACGCCCGAGCGTGACTTCTGGCCCTTTTGACCACGGCCGGCGGTCTTGCCGACACCCGAACCGATACCGCGGCCAACGCGGACGCGTGACTTGCGGGCACCGGCATTATCGTGAAGATCGTTGAGTTTCATGGTCTTTGCACTCGCTTTCGCTGTGGACGCGCACCGGCCCGAGGCCGGAGACTGATGGGAGGATGGCCGGAACGCTTAAGCGTTTTCGACCTTCACAAGGTGGCTGACCTTGCGGATCATGCCACGCACCGACGGCGTGTCTTCGAGTTCACGCGTGCGATGCATCTTGTTGAGACCCAGGCCGACCAGGGTTGCTTCCTGATCGGGCTGGCGGCGGATCGGCGAACCGATCTGGGTGACTTTGAGCGTGCTCATGGTGTGTGTCCTTAAGCCACGATCGCTTCGGCGTCGACTTCGGCGGTACGTGCCGAAAGGTCGCCGCGACGCGACAGCAGGTCGGCAATCTTCTTGCCACGGCGCTGCGCCACCGACTTCGGCGACGTCTGTTCGCCAAGCGCGGCAAACGTTGCGCGGATCATGTTGTACGGGTTGTTGGTGCCGACCGACTTGGTCACCACGTCGGCAACACCAAGGCTTTCGAACACGGCGCGCATCGGACCACCGGCGATGATGCCGGTACCCTGCGTTGCCGAGCGCACATAGACCTTGCCGGCGCCGAAATGGCCACGGCCATCATGGTGCAGCGTGCGGCCATCGCGCAGCGGCACGCGGATCATCGCCTTCTTGGCAGCAGCCGTCGCCTTGGCGATGGCTTCCGGCACTTCGCGCGCCTTGCCATGACCGAAGCCGACACGACCCTTGCCGTCGCCGACGACGACGAGTGCGGCGAAACCGAAGCGCTTGCCGCCCTTGACGGTCTTCGAAACGCGGTTGATGTGGACGAGCTTTTCGACCAGCTCTTCGCCGCCTTCGATGCCGCCGGCCTGCGGGCCGCCACGGCCGCCACGCTGGTTGCGATCACGATCGCCGCCACCACGGCCACGACCGCCACCGGGACCACCAGGGCCGTTGCGGTTGCCGCCAGGACCAGCGCCGGGGCCGTTACGAGGTTCGACTGCCATCTCTTAAAACTCCAAACCGGCTTCGCGGGCGCCTTCGGCCAAAGCCTTGACGCGACCGTGGAACAGGAAGCCGCCGCGATCGAACACGACGGTGGTGACACCGGCGGCCTTGGCGCGTTCAGCCAGGCGCTTGCCGACTTCGTTCGCGGCCGTCGTGGTCGCGCCGGTCGTGCCGCGCACGTCCTTTTCGAGCGTCGAGGCCGAAGCCACCGTCACGCCGGCGGCATCATCGATGACCTGCGCATAGATGTGCTGCGACGAGCGATGGATCGACAGACGCGGACGTCCGCTCGACTTCGCCTTGAGTGCGGTGCGAACGCGCCGGCGGCGCTGTTCGAACAAGGATAGTTCTTTGCCCATTACTTCTTCTTCCCTTCCTTGCGGAAGATGAACTCGCCGCGATACTTGATACCCTTGCCCTTGTAAGGCTCGGGCTTGCGCCAGCGGCGGATTTCCGCCGCGACCTGGCCGACCTGCTGGCGATCGGCACCGCTGATCTCGACCGTCGTCTGGTCGGGAGTCTTGATGGCGATACCGGTCGGGATCGGGAAGTCGACGTCATGGCTGTAGCCGAGCTGCAGCTTGAGGTTCGACCCCTGGACGCTGGCACGATAGCCGACGCCGGTGATTTCGAGGACCTTGGTGAAGCCGTCCGAGACGCCGACCACGAGGTTCGAAACCATCGTGCGCTGCATGCCCCAAAAGGCGCGCGCGCGCTTCGACTCGTTCGCCGGCATCACCGAGATGGCGCCGTCTTCGAGCGTGTAGCTGATGTCTTCAACCAGCGGCATCGACAGGGTGCCCTTGGGACCCTTGACGCTGATCTGGCCGCCTTCGATGGTGGCGGTGACTCCGGCTGGAACCGGAACCGATTTCTTACCGATGCGCGACATGGCTTAGAATACCTGACAAAGGACTTCGCCGCCGGCATTCTGCTCACGCGCTTCCGCGTCGGACAGAACACCCTTGGGCGTCGAAACAATGGCGATGCCGAGACCGTTGCGGATCCGCGGCAGGTCGTTCGCGCCCGAATAGACGCGACGGCCGGGCTTGGAGATCCGCGCAATGTGCTGGATCGCCGGCTGGCCCTCGAAATACTTCAGATCGATGCGCAGCGCCGCCTGGGCGTTGCCGCTGTCGGCATCGCTGTAGCCGCGAATATAACCTTCGCGCTGCAGCACATCGAGAACGCGGGCGCGCAGCTTTGACGCCGGCGTCAGCACCGAATCCTTGCGGGCCTGCTGGCCGTTACGGATGCGGGTGAGCATATCACCCAGGGGATCAGTCAATGACATATCGTGCCCTTACCAGCTCGACTTCGTCACGCCGGGGATGAGGCCCTTGTTGGCCAGTTCCCGCAGCATGATGCGCGACAATTTGAACTTGCGATAGACGGCGCGGCTGCGACCGGTCAGCTCGCAACGGTTGCGGACCCGCGTCGGGTTCGCGTTGCGCGGCAGTTCCGCCATCTTCAGGCGGGCCATCAGGCGCTCGCCTTCGTCCTTGCTCTCGTCGGCGGCAATCGCCTTGAGCGCTGCGAACTTCGGCGCATACTGCTTGACCATCGCCTTGCGGCGGTTGTTCTTGTTAACTGAGCTCTTCTTTGCCATCTCAAGCAGCCTTCTTGGCTTCGTTCATGCCGGTGAACGGCATGCCGAATGCATAGAGCAACGCCCGCGCTTCATCGTCGGTCTTCGCGGTCGTCGTGATGATGATGTCCATGCCGCGGATCTTGGCGATGCGGTCATAGTTGATTTCCGGGAACACGATCTGTTCCTTGAGACCCATCGCATAGTTGCCACGGCCATCGAACGACTTCGGGTTCACACCACGGAAATCTCGGACGCGCGGCAGCGCGATGGTGATCAGGCGATCGAGGAAATCGTACATCTTCTCGCGGCGCAGCGTCACCTTGCAGCCGATCGGCATGCCTTCGCGCAGCTTGAACACAGCGACCGACTTTTTGGCGCGCGTGACGACCGGCTTCTGGCCGGCAATCAGCGCCATTTCAGCGGCAGCCGCATCGACAAGCTTCTTGTCCTGCGTTGCGTCGCCGACACCCATGTTGATGACAATCTTGTCAATCTTGGGCACCTGCATCAGGTTCTTGTAACCGAACTGCTCGACCATCTGTGCGCGGACCTTGTCCACGTACAGTTGCTGCATCTTGGTCAGTTTAGCTGCATCAGCCATCGATCACCTCACCCGACCGCTTGGCAACACGTACCTTGCGACCATCTTCCAGAATCTTGAAACCCACGCGCGTCGGCTTGCCGGTCTTGGGGTCTTCGATTGCGACCTTCGACACGAACATCGGCGCTTCGATACGCTCGAGGCCACCCTGCGGGTTGGCCTGGGTCGGCTTGCGGTGGCGCGTCATCATGTTGACGCCGCTGACCACGACCTTGCCTTCCTTGGGCATCGCCTTGGTGACTTCACCGTGGCGGCCCTTGTCCTTACCCGACAGGACGACGACCTTGTCGCCCTTCTTGATTTTGGCAGCCGACATTACAGCACCTCCGGCGCGAGACTGATGATCTTCATGTGACCCGAAGCGCGCAGCTCGCGCACGACCGGGCCAAAGATACGCGTGCCGATCGGCTCTTCGTTCTTGTTGATGAGAACGGCGGCATTGGTATCGAAACGGATGACCGAGCCATCGGCGCGGCGGATATCCTTGGCGGTGCGAACGACGACAGCACGGTGCACGTCGCCCTTCTTGACCTTGCCCTTGGGTGCGGCTTCCTTGACGGAAACGACGATGGTGTCACCGACGCCGGCAACGCGACGCTTCGAGCCACCCAGCACCTTGATGCACATCACCCGCTTGGCGCCACTGTTGTCGGCCACTTCAAGGTTCGTCTGCATCTGGATCATGGTACGATCCTTCCTCTAAAATTCGTGAAAACGAGAACGATCGAGCGGATTAACCGCTGACCTTCTCGAGCACTTTCCAGGTCTTCAGCTTGGAGATCGGCGCGCATTCTTCAATGCGGACGGTATCGCCTTCGCGGATGACATTGCCCTCGTCATGGGCGTGATACTTCTTCGAACGACGGATGATCTTGCCATAGACCGGATGCGCAACCTTGCGCTCGATCAGCACGACCACGGTCTTGTCGGTCTTGTCGGACACGACTTTGCCCTGCAACACGCGCTTCGGCATGATTAAATCTCCTTCTGCGCGGCAGCGGCACGTTGGCCCTGCAGCGTCTTGATGCGCGCAATGTTGCGGCGCACTTCGCGGACGCGGCTCGGCTTTTCGAGCTGGCCGGTGGCGGCCTGGAAGCGCAGGTTGAACTGCTCGCGCTTCATGTCGCCGAGCTGCGTAGCGAGCTGGTCGTCGCTGGCAACCTTCAGATCATCGATCTTGGTCATCTTACCTTACCTTATGCTTCGCCGGTCGGCTCGCCGAGGCGAACGATGACCTTGGTCTTGATCGGCAGCTTGGCAGCAGCACGTTCGAAGGCGCCCTTGGCGACATCGTACGGCACGCCGTCGAGCTCGAACATGATCCGGCCCGGCTTGACACGGGCGGCCCAGAATTCGGGAGCACCCTTACCCTTACCCATGCGGACTTCCGCGGGCTTCGACGTGACCGGCACGTCGGGGAAGATGCGGATCCACAACCGGCCGGCGCGCTTGATGTGACGCGAAATCGCACGACGTGCGGCTTCGATCTGGCGGGCCGTGATACGGTCGGGCTCCATCGCCTTCAGGCCGAAGGCGCCGAAGTTGAGCGCAGTGCCGCCCTTGGCGTCGCCATGGATGCGACCCTTGAACTGCTTGCGGAATTTTGTGCGCTTTGGCTGCAACATTTGAACTATCCCTTAGCGCGATTAACGGGCGGGCCGGACGCCGGAAGTCTGGGCTTCCATCATCAACCGGTCCTGCGCCATCGGATCATTGCCGAGAATTTCGCCCTTGAAGATCCAGACCTTGATGCCGCACACGCCGTAGGCGGTGTGGGCCTGGGCTTCGGCGTAATCGACATTGGCGCGCAGCGTGTGCAACGGCACGCGACCTTCGCGGTACCATTCGGTGCGGGCGATTTCAGCGCCGCCCAAACGACCCGAGCAGGTGATCTTGATGCCTTCGGCACCCAGACGCAGTGCCGACTGAACCGCACGCTTCATGGCGCGACGGAACGCGATACGACGCTCGAGCTGGTCGGCAACGCCCTGGGCAACCAGACGGCTGTCGATTTCCGGCTTGCGGATTTCGACGATGTTGACCGAAACGTCGCTCTTGGTCATCGCACCGATTTGCTGCTTGAGCTTGTCGATGTCGGCGCCCTTCTTGCCGATGATGACACCCGGACGGGCGGCATAAATCGACACGCGGCACAGCTTGGCCGGACGTTCAATGACCACCTTCGAGATCGCTGCCTGCGCATGCGTCTTGACGATGAAGTTGCGGATCTTGATGTCTTCGATCAGCAAACGGCCATAGTCTTCGCCTTCGGCAAACCAGCGGCTGTCCCAGGTGCGGTTGATCTGCAGACGCAGACCGATCGGGTTGGACTTGTGACCCATTATGCGTTCTCCGCTTCGTCACCGAGTTCGCGCACGACGACGCGGATACGGCTGAACGGCTTGATGATGCGCGAAGCACGACCACGCGCACGCGGCGTGAAGCGCTTCATCACCAGCGCCTTGCCGACGCTGGCTTCCTTGACGACGAGAGCATCGACATCGAGGTTGTGGTTGTTTTCGGCGTTGGCAATGGCCGAAGCCAGCACCTTGCGCACGTCAATCGCCATGGCCTTCTTCGAGAAGGTCAGGATGTTGAGCGCGTCGCCAACCTTCTTGCCGCGGATCAGGCCCGCAACGAGGTTGAGCTTGTACGGCGAACCACGCACGGTCGTCGCGACCGCAAGTGCTTCCTTTTCGCCAACGCGGCGCGGATTTACGGGCTTGCCCATCAGCGTTTCGCCTTCTTGTCGGCGGCATGGCCGGTGAACGTGCGCGTCGGCGCAAATTCACCCAGCTTCATGCCGACCATGTCTTCATTGACCGACACCGGCACGAACTTGCGGCCGTTGTAGACGGTGAAGGTGAGGCCGACGAACTGCGGGAGGATCGTCGAGCGGCGCGACCAGGTCTTGATCGGGCGCGCGTTCGACCCGGCCTCCTGCTGGGTTTCGGCCTTCTTCAGCAAATGCAGGTCTACGAACGGACCTTTCCAAACGGAGCGGCTCATCGCTTACCTCTTCTTCTTCGCATGACGCGAGCGGATGATCATCTTGTCGGTCGACTTGTTCGACCGGGTCTTGGCGCCCTTGGTCGGCTTGCCCCACGGGGTCACCGGATGGCGACCGCCCGAGGTCCGGCCTTCACCACCGCCGTGCGGATGGTCGACCGGGTTCTTCGCCACACCGCGGGTCAGCGGGCGATGGCCGAGCCAGCGCGTCCGGCCAGCCTTGGCGTGGTTGGTGTTCGAATTGTCGGGGTTCGACACGGCACCGACAGTGGCCATGCATTCCGACCGCGTGTAGCGCTGCTCACCCGAGTTGAGGCGGATGATGACCATGCCCTTGTCGCGGCCGACAACCTGCACGAACGTGCCGGCGGCACGGGCGATCTGGCCACCCTTGCCGGGCTTCAGTTCGACGTTGTGGACAATGGTGCCAACCGGCATCTGGCCGATTTCCATCGCATTGCCCGGCTTCACGTCGACCTTCTTGCCCGCGACGATCGTGTCACCGACAGCAAGGCGCTGCGGCGCGATGATGTAGGTCTGCTGACCATCGGGATACTTCACCAGCGCGATGAATGCCGAACGGTTGGGATCGTATTCGAGACGCTCGACCGTTGCCGGCTGGTCCCAGATGCGACGCTTGAAGTCGACGATGCGGTACAGCTGCTTGTGGCCGCCGGCGATGCCGCGAGCGGTCGCATGACCCATGTTGTTGCGACCACCGGTCTTGCGCAGACCTTCGGTCAGCGACTTGACGGGACGGCCCTTGTGCAGCGCCGAACGGTCGACCAGGATCAGGCCACGACGGCCCGGCGAAGTCGGATTATAATGTTTGAGTGCCATCGATCCTGCCTCAGATACCGGTGGTCACGTCGATGCGGTCGCCTTCAGCGAGCGTCACCACGGCCTTCTTCTCGTCCGAACGCTGATAGGGCTTGCCCTTCCAGCGCTTGTTCTTGCCCTTCTGGACCATCGTGTTCACGGCGAGCACCTTGACCGAGAAGAGCGCTTCGACAGCGGCCTTGATCTCGGGCTTCGACGCGTCGCGCGCGACCTTGAAGATGACCTGGTTGAATTCGCTCACCAGCGTCGACTTCTCGGTGATGACCGGCTTCACGATGATATCGTAATGCTTCAGGTCGATGGCCGTAGCGGATGCTTTGGGGGCCTTAGCCCCAGGGAGCTTAACCATTGATCCGTGCCTCCAGCTGAGCCACGGCAGCGCGGGTCAGGACCAGCGTGTCATGGTTGAGGATGTCGTAAACATTGGCGCCAACGGCAGGCATCACGTCGATCTTGTGCAGGTTGGCACAGGCGAGCGCGAAGCTGGCATCGACCGCTGCGCCATCAACGAACAGGCCGCTGGTGATGCCGAGACCGTTCAAGCGCTCGATGAGCACCTTGGTCTTGGCGTCGCCGAGGGCGAGGTCTTCAACGATGACGAGCTTGCCTTCGGCAACCTTGACCGACAAGGCGGTCGCGAGGCCGAGGCTGCGGATCTTCTTGTTGAGGCCGGGGTTGAAATCGCGAACGCGCGGACCGTGGGCCTTACCACCGCCGATGAACTGCGGTGCGGCGCGGTTACCGTGACGGGCGCTACCGCCACCCTTCTGGTTGCCGAGCTTCTTGCCGGTGCGCTTGACGTCCGAGCGCTCGGCGGCACCGCGGGCAGTGCCGCGACGCTTTTCGAGCTGCCAGGTGACAACGCGGTGCAGGATGTCGACGCGGGCGGGCTTGCCGAACACGTTTTCGTCGAGCTCGATGCTGCCGCTGGCGGCGGCGGCGAGGGTTTTGACTTCAAGTTTCATGATGCTCAAGCCTCTTCGGTCTGAGCTTCGGCGGCCGGCGCGGTATCAACCGCGGCAGGTGCCGAAACGTTGTTGCTCTTGAGCGAGGCCGGGTACGGCGCGGCGTCGGGGCGCGGGCCCTTGACGGCGTCCTTGACGGTCAGCCAGCTGCCCTTGTGCCCCGGGACCGAGCCCTTGACGAAGATCAGGCCGCGTTCGACATCGGTCGAAACGACTTCGAGGTTCTGCTGGGTGCGCTGACGGTCGCCCAT